>JAAYZY010000165.1 GCA_012514615.1 Chloroflexota bacterium
CGAAGTTCAGCCAGAACGGATCGCTTTCTTCCGCCGCCAGCGCTTCCAGGCTCTCGCCGCTGTGCAGGCGGTTGAAGAAACCCGCCCAGTCGTAGTTGGCTGCCGCGCTCGTCCACGGCGATTGTGCATACGGCTTGTACCACAGCCGCAGCGTGGCGCTCGTGGCGTCCCAAGGGATCTGGAACTGCTGGCGAGCCACGCTGTCGCTGAAGGCGTCCGCCTCCGAGGGACGGATGCCGCCCAAGAACGACCACCAGCCGCTGACGCTGGTATCCTGGGCCCGGCGGGCCTGGCGGGCCGTGAGCGGGTTCTCCCAAGGCGGGAAGACCAACTCGCCGGTGCCGCTCTCGAAGCTGCCGTTGCTCAGCAGTTCCCAGCACTGGGAAGTGGCGGTGGCAGTGGGCGTGGGTCCGGTGGCCGTTGCCGTGGGCGTAGGCGTGGGGCCAGTGGGCGTGCGCGTCGGCGTAGGCGTGGGGCCAGTGGTGGCGGTGCGCGTCGGCGTCGCCGTGGGACCGGTGGTCGGGGTGTGGGTAGGCGTCCCCGTGGCCGTGGGCGTGGAGGTCCATGTGGGCGTAGGCGTGAACGTGGGCAGCGGGTGCCCGCGCAGCGTCAGCGGCAGCCACAGGATCGTCCCTGGCGTCACGGCGTTCAGCTCCACATGGCGGTTGTCGCCATTGGAGGTCCAGATGGGGCTGTCGGGCCCCTGGGGCACAGCCAGCACGCCGTTGACCCGGAACTTGATGGTGTCGCCGGGCAGCGCGCCGGTCTTGGCCGGGATGGTGGGGTCGTCGCGGTAGCAGGGCATCAGGCCGTAGACGCCGGCCGAGGTGACGATGTAGCTGCCACAGGCGATGTCTTCTGGCGTGTAGGCCACCACCTCAGCGCCCAGCGGCAGCGGGGCCCCGTTGAAGTACGAATCGATGCCGTAGAAGTTGACCCACTCCGTGCTGGGCACGATGCGCGTGCCGGTGGGCGTGGGGGTGGGCGTGGGCGTACGGGTGACAGTGGGTGTGCCGCCGGTGTTCAGGGCGTTCAGCTCCACATGTCGCAGGTCGCCGTGCCCAGTCCAGGTAGGCGCATCAGGCCCCGCCGGGGTGGCCGGGTTGCCGTCGATGGTGAAGGTGATGGTGTCGCCAGGCTCGGCGCCCTCGTCAGCAGCAGTGACCGGATCGTCGCCGTAGACCGGCATGAGGCCGTAGTGGCCGGGGATATCGACCACGAACTGACCGCAGTGGACCCCATCGGGATCGAAGGCGTCAACCAGTGCCCCCACAGGCAGGGGCGCGTGGGCCAGGTACGAATCCAAGCCGTAGAAGTTGGCCCAGTAGATGGTCGGGATCACCGCCGTGCCGGTAGGCGTGGGCGTGAGAGTTACAGTGGCCGTAGCCGTGGGCACCGGCGAGCCAGTGGCCGTGGCGGTGGCTGTGGGCGTACGCGTCGGCGTCGCCGTATGGCCAGCGGTGGCCGTGGAGGTGGCCGTGGCGGTGGCCGTGGCCGTAGGTGTAGCCGTAGGCGGCGGCACGTTGTTCAGCTCTACCCGCCGCACATCGCCGTTGCTGGTCCAGAGGGTGTTGTCGTAGGGCGCACGCGGCGTGGCCACCACCCCGTTGATGCGAATGGTGATGGTGTCGCCGGGCACGGCGCCTTCATCCACCGGCGTGGTTGGGTCGTCGCGGTAGACCGCCAGGAAGCCGTACTGGCCTTCGCTGTGCACTACGGTGTGCCCGCACCAGGTGCCTGTCGGGTCGTAGGCGTCGATGGAAGCGCCCACAGGCACCAACGCGCTGCCGAAGAACGACTCCAAGCCGTAGAAGTTGACCCACTCGTTGGTGGGCACCACACCGGAGATCGGGGTACCGGTGGGGGTGGCGGTGGCCACGGTGGCCGTGGGTGTGGTGGTCGCCGCGCCAGCCTGGTTCAGCTCCACCCGATGGACATCGCCATTGGCGGTCCAGGTGACGTTGTTGTAGGGGGCGCGAGGCACCGCAGTGACGCCGTTGATGGTGAAGGTGATGGTATCGCCGGGTTCGGCGCCTTCATCGGCCGGGGTGGTGGGGTCGTCGCGGTAGACGGGCATGATGCCGTAGTGCCCGGGCATGTTCACCACGAAGTGGCCGCACCAGACGCCGTCGGGGTCGTAGGCGTTCACCACGTCGCCGACCTGCAGCGGAGCGCCGCCAAAGTACGAATCGATGCCGTAGAAGTTCACCCACTCAGGCGAGGTGGCGATGGCCGTCCCGGTAGGGGTCGGCGTGGCCGGGGTGGTGGTGTTGGTGGGCGTCATCGTCCGGGTGGGTGTCCGGGTGGAGGTGACCGTCCCCGTAGCCGAGGCCGTACCCGTGGGCGTGGCTGTCTGAGCCAGGATGGTCACACTGCCTGGGGCCAAGCTGCCCTTCACCGTCCCGCCCAGGTAGAGCACGTCGGTGTTGGGACCATCCCAAGAGATGGGGGTGCTGGCCGTGGCCGACATGGCCCGCAGGTGCAGGCGGCAGAGCATGAAGGAGCCGGTAGGCGCAGGTTGAGCGCCTCGGTTGGCCTGGTAGTGGATGGTGCCGCCCGCGTTGCTGAAGACAGCATCGGTCACGGTGGGCAGCGTGCTGCCGTTGGTGATGGCGATGACGTTCAGGTAGGCGGGGTTGAAGGTGAGGCTGGCCTCGATGCTGTCCACTGCCTGCACGCCGGCATCCACCATGATGTCCACGGTGAAATCCTGGGCCACGTTCACCGTGGCGGTGGCCGGGTCCACCCGCAGGTTGACCGGCGGGACGTCCGTGCTGGTGGCTGTGGGCGTGGGCGTAGAGCTGGCGGTAGACGTGGCCGAGGCCGTGGGCGTCACCGTGGGCGTGGAGCCTCCCAGCGGAGCCGACAGGTCCACCTGCTTGCGGTCGCCGTTGGAGGTCCACTGGGCCACGTCGGGGCCGTTCGTCTGCGCCGGCAGTCCGTTGATGGTGAAGGTGATGGCGTCGCCCGGGCTGGCGCCCTCATCCACGCCGGGCGTACCCGGGTCGTCTCGGTAGACGGCCAAGAACCCGTACCACCCTTCGATGGTCACGGTGTAGACGCCGCAGCGCACCCCGCCGGGGTCAAACGCTTCGACCACCGCCCCCACCGGCACGGGCGCGCCGTGCAGGGTGGTGTTGGTGCTCCAGAAGTTGACCCACTCGTTGGTCGGGGTGACCAGCGCACCCACCTGCAGCTCCGGGTCGGTGAGAGCCGGGACCAGAGTAAGGCCTGAGGGATAGGTATCGGGCGCCGGCGCAGACCACCCCGCGGGGTCATCTTCCGCCGCCACCGCGACGCCCATCCAGGCCAGGAGACCGACGCTCAGACCTATGGCGATGAGCCAGGCGATCCAAGTCCGTCTGTGCATGGGATCCTCCTGTTGGAACTTCCTGCTAGCCGCGCCGACACCGCCGTCGGCCGGTCTTGCGCGGGCAGATCAGCCTGTTCCGCTTCGTGAGTTGCCGGGGAAGGAGCCCCCGGCCGTAGGAAGTGGGTTGCAGCGACTGCCTCGCGTTGCCACCGGCTCGTTCTGCGGCCTGAGAGCTGCACGGCGGCCCCGGGGGCGGCAGCCACCCAACGTCCGGACTCTCAGCCTTCTGTGGCCGGCTCTTCACCACGGAGTGGTGTGGGGGCGGGGGGGGGTAGGCCCCCCCGCCCCCGTTCTCCATTCAGGTTACTTCAAGATGGCCGGCACGAACACGCGCCGGGGCAGAGCGTCGCTGAGATTCAGATCCAGGCGATCGCCCATCTCGGTCCAGATAGGAGCATCGGGGCCAAGGACGTAGACCGGCTCGCCGTCCACCAAGAAGGTGAGCAGCTCACCCGCCTCGGCGCCCTCGTCCACGTCGGCGGTCCAGGGGTCATCCCCGTAGACCGACATGACGAACTTGCCCGCCTGCATGACGTTGCACTGGCCGGCCAGCGTCCCTTGCTGGTCGTAGGCCTGCACCAAAGCGCCTTCGGGCAGCGGCTGGCCCTTGGCCTGGCTATCCAGGCTGACCACGGTGACCCACTGCGTGCTGGGGGTGACCCCATCCAGCAGCGAGACCGCGTTGGGCAGCGCTTCGGCGGCCATGGCCACACCAGTGGGGTAGGCCAGGGTGCCGTTGCGGTTCAGACGCACCCAGTAGCCGAAGCCGGGCGCCATGTTCTGCAGGGTGTTCATGCCTGCTGGCAGGTCAGGGTAGTACGAGAGCCCGCCACCGTCGAAGCCCAGCACCACCGTATAGAACGGATCCAACGAAGCCAGCGCGTTGGAGACCGGCAGCGGCAGGTTCGGCAGGTAGCTGGTCAGGTTCCAGCCCTGGCAGAGGTACAGCGGCGAGTTGGCTGGGATGCGCCAGCCGGTCACGGTGAGGGTGGCCGCGCTGTTCATGCGGACCCAGTAGCCGTGGTAGCCATCCATCTGGTGCAAGGTGCTGATCCCTGCCGGCAGGCTGGGGTCGTAGCTCAGACCGCCCACGCCGCAGTGGAAGCCCAGCACCCGATCGTACAGGCCGCCCAAGGCCGACATGACCTGAGCGATGCTCGGGTCGAACGGCAGGATGGGGAAGGAGATGAGGTTCCACCCCTGATCCAGGTCGATGGTGAACTCGGTCCCTGCCAGGGTGCGCGTGTTGACGTAGATGTCTTCGGCCGTGGCCGGGTCGTACCACATCTTCACCCGCAACAGTTCGGCCGGGTCCTGCCAGTCATCCGGCGGATCATAGTAGCCGGTGCCGGTGATGGTGGTGGAGTTGGCCAAGGGGATGCCGGCGTTGGCGCCCGCCAGGTCATCCTGTGTGGTGATGTCTAGGCCGCAGGCGTAGAAGTGCGCCAGGCTCTCCTCCGACAGCCAACTGCTGGTGAGCAGGTAGAGCTGTTCCCGCGGCAGACGGAGGTCGGTGTACTGGTCGGGCAGGGTGTGGAACTGACGCAGCCGCCACGCCGTGCCGTAAGCCAGCTCTTTGATCTCGCCGAAGAACTGCGGATCGCGGTCCTCTTCGTTGATGCGGATGATCATGGGGCTGGCTGCGCGGATGTCGTTGAGCCCCAGGCTGGCGCAGTCAGGATCGTAGAAATCCGGGTTGGCGAACTCGCCGTTGGGCTCCTGACCCTCCATCCATTCATCCAAGGCCACGATGTCCGGGGCGATGGTGTGGTTGAAGTTGAAGGGCGGCATCACCGAAATGATGTGGGTATCCACCCCCCAGACAGCGCCTTGCGGCAGGAAGTAGCCTTGCAGCACTTGGGAATCTTGGGTGTTCACGAACGTCTGCTTGGGCACCGGCGTGCGGATGGTGATGTAGCTGAACTCGTAGGGGTACGGGGCCGCCGGGTCGCCGGGCACGGTGTGCAGGGCGACGACGTTGTACTCGTGACCGTCCACGAAGAAGCGTTTGAGGTACCAGGGGTCGCCTGGTTCCATGTCATGGTAGCCGACGCCATCGTCGATGGCCGAGTGGGTCGCGCCCAAGGCCCGCCCCACAATGAGGGTGACGGTGTCGAAGGTGGTGTCGATGTCGGCCACCCAGACGAACCACGGCCCGTAGAGGGTGCCCAGGTTGTTGCCGCCAGCCGGGATGCGCTGGACGTTCACGCGGTCCCGCCCGGCGATGACCATGTCGCCCTGGTTGAGGGCTGTGGCCGGCCCGATGTTGTCGGGATGCAGCGAGTAGAGACCGCCGCCCATGGCATGGAGGCCGCCGCCAGTGTACCAGAGCTGGAGTTGGGCCTGCCCGCCGCCCTGGGCGGTGATGTTCTCCAGGGTGACCATCTGGTCCAGGAACTGCACGCTGTCGCCGATCCCCACTTCCAGCGCGCCCACCGTGAAGAGGGCGAGCTCGTCGCCGCTGAGGGCTGTGCCGTCGGTATCCAGGTCATCCAGCGTGCCATCGCCGTCGAAGTCCGCGCCGATGCCGGTCAGGGCCGCCAACGAAGCCTCCGAGTGCACCCGCACGATGTCGTGGGTGCCGTTGAAGTCAGCGTCGAAGCTGGTCAGGCCGTAGCCGAAGCTCGGCAGCATGTGGGGCGGCAGCCCGAACGGCGCGTTGCTGCTGGGCGCCGGCAACTGCGTGGCCGTGGCCCCCACCGGGAAGGCGATGCTGGAGGTGCCCGGCTGGCCGTTGCTGGGGTTGTTGGCCGTATCCAGGAGCATGTAGGTGAACTCCTGCATGACAGCAGGGAAGGTGTAGACGTCGGTGGCGGTGATTTCGCTTCCCCCCCCCACCTCGCCGTAGAGGATCTTATCCAGATACTCCGGCTCGTACCACATGCGAGGGAAGACCTTCTCCCGAGCGTTGTTGTTCTCGATGGCGATCTGCTCGTAGAGCGGGACCAATTCCTCGCCGGTGTTCAGGAACTCGTCCATGTACGCCGGGTTGAAGGTGATGGAATCTTTGATGGGGGCCTGCGGAAGCTGCGGGTTGAAGGGCGCCCACGGGTCGGTGTAAGGCGGCACTTCCACCGGCGAACCGCTGATGGGGTCCGCCAGCACCGTGGCATCGCCGGCGCCGTAGCCGTTCTCGCCGTAGATGCGCAGACCGTTGGGGTCTTTGTACTTCTTGCCGCCCTCGTTCTGGTTGTACCAGAAGTGTACCCGCAGGCGGTCGCCCAGCTCCATGGTCTGCGTCAGCGGCTCTTGCGTGGCGTTCATGTCCCACAGCCAGTGGATAGCCTGCTGATCGAAGAACGAGCTGGTGAGCAGGTAGAGGTCTCGCACATCCGCCCCGCGGATGTCGGGGAAGACGAACTCGGTGAACTGCCAAGGAATGGTGAACCACTGCTCGGCATACCAGAAC
>JAAYZY010000166.1 GCA_012514615.1 Chloroflexota bacterium
CCGGCAGGTGACTTGAACTTTTGCGAGGGGGGAGGGCTCACCTGCCGTACTTGGAGGCGTGTCCGTGAGGACACGCCTGTCTGCAATACCAAAAACTAGAACGGTAGAAAGCATGAATCTTCACGAGTATCAGGGTAAGCAGCTTTTCGCTGAATACGGCCTGCCCGTTTCCCAGGGCCGTGCCGTAGACACCCCGCAACAGGCCGTAGAAGCCTGCAAGGAGATCGGCGGCGACGCATGGGTGGTCAAGGCCCAGGTGCATGCCGGGGGCCGCGGCAAGGCGGGCGGCGTCAAGCTGGTTCGCAACCCGGAAGAGGCCCGGGACTTCGCAACCCAATGGCTGGGCAAGCGACTGGTGACCTACCAGACCGATGCCAACGGCCAGCCGGTGAGCAAGATCCTGGTCGAGGCCTGCACCGACATCGAAAAGGAGCTGTACCTCGGCGCGGTGGTGGATCGCTCCAGCCGTCGCATCGTCTTCATGGCCTCCACCGAGGGTGGCATGGAGATCGAGAAGGTCGCCCACGATACTCCCGAGAAGATTCTCAAGGCCACCATCGACCCGCTGGTCGGCCCGCAGCCCTTCCAGGGCCGCGATCTGGCGTTCAAGCTGGGTCTCCAGGGTGAGCAGATCAAGCAGTTCACCCACATCTTCATGGGCCTGGCGCGCCTGTTCAAGGACTACGACCTGGCCCTGCTGGAAGTCAATCCGCTGGTCATCAAGACGGATGGCAACCTGCACTGCCTGGATGCCAAGGTGAACATCGACGGCAACGCGCTGTATCGCCAGTCCAAGCTGCGTGCCATGCACGACCCGTCCCAGGAAGACCCCCGCGAGGCCCATGCGGCGCGCTGGGAGCTCAACTACGTGGCCCTGGACGGCAACATCGGCTGCATGGTCAACGGCGCCGGCCTGGCCATGGGCACCATGGACATCATCAACCTGCACGGCGGCAAGCCGGCCAACTTCCTGGACGTGGGCGGCGGCGCCACCAAGGAGCGCGTCACCGAAGCGTTCAAGATCATTCTCTCCGACAGCAACGTTAAGGCCGTGCTGGTGAACATCTTCGGCGGCATCGTACGTTGCGACATGATTGCCGAAGGCATCATCGGCGCCGTGCGCGAAGTTGGCGTCCAGGTGCCCGTGGTGGTGCGCCTGGAGGGCAACAACGCCCAGCTTGGCGCGAAGATGCTGGCCGAAAGCGGCCTGAACATCATCCCGGCAACCAGTCTGACCGAGGCCGCCCAGCAGGTGGTCAAGGCTGCGGAGAGCAACCAATGAGCATTCTGATCAACAAGGACACCAAGGTCATCTGCCAGGGCTTCACCGGCTCGCAGGGCACCTTCCACAGCGAACAGGCCATCGAATATGGCACCAGGATGGTTGGCGGCGTAACCCCCGGCAAGGGCGGCACCACCCACCTGGGCCTGCCGGTGTTCAACTCGGTTGCCGAGGCCGTGGAAGCCACCGGCGCCGATGCCTCGGTCATCTACGTGCCGGCGCCGTTCTGCAAGGACTCCATTCTCGAGGCGGCGTTCGGCGGCATCAAGCTGATCGTCTGCATCACCGAAGGCATCCCGACCCTGGACATGCTGGACGTGAAGATCAAGTGCGACGAGCTGGGCGTGCGCCTGATCGGCCCGAACTGCCCGGGGGTGATCACCCCCGGCGAGTGCAAGATCGGCATCCAGCCCGGCTACATCCACATGCCGGGCAAGGTGGGCATCGTCTCGCGCTCCGGCACCCTGACCTACGAGGCGGTGAAGCAGACCACCGACGCCGGCTTCGGCCAGTCCACCTGCGTGGGCATCGGCGGCGACCCGATCCCGGGCTCCAGCTTCATCGACATCCTCCAGCTGTTCCAGAACGACCCGCAGACCGAAGCCATCGTGATGATCGGCGAGATCGGCGGTAGCGCCGAGGAGGAGGCCGCGGCCTTCATCAAGGCCAACGTCACCAAGCCGGTGGTGTCCTACATCGCTGGCGTGACCGCGCCGCCCGGCAAGCGCATGGGCCACGCCGGGGCGATCATCTCCGGCGGCAAGGGCACGGCGGAGGAGAAGTTCGCCGCGCTGCAGGACGCCGGAGTGAAGACCGTGCGTTCCCTGGCCGACATCGGCAAGGCGCTGGCCGAAGTGACCGGCTGGCAGGCCAAGCAGGCCTGACCCGCGCCCAGTGACACAAAGGCCACCCTGCGGGGTGGCCTTTGTGTTTTCGACGGGGTGAAGAAGCGCCTTGATCGGAAAGTTTCCCCGAAGCCCCCTGCAAGGGATGCGGAACGCGCCGTTAATCGTTAGG
>JAAYZY010000167.1 GCA_012514615.1 Chloroflexota bacterium
AGCGGGAGACCGACACCATGGATACCTTCATGTGCTCGTCGTGGTACCAGTATCGCTACGTCAGCCCCCACTACGACCAAGGGCCGTTCGATCCCCAGGTGGGCCGCTACTGGCTGCCGGTGGATCAGTACACCGGCGGCGTCGAGCATGCCACCATGCACCTGCTCTACACGCGCTTCTTCACCAAGGCCATGCGCGACATCGGCCTGGCGTCGTTCGACGAGCCGATGCTGCGCCTCTTCAACCAGGGGATGATCTTGGGCGAAGATGGCGAGAAGATGAGCAAGAGCCGCGGCAACGTCATCGCCCCGGACGACGTGGTGGGGCAGTATGACGCCGACGCGGTGCGGGCCTACCTCATGTTCATCGGCCCGTGGGAAGAGGGCGGCCCCTGGAACAGCCAGGGGATCGAAGGGATCCAGCGCTTCTTGAACCGGGTCTGGGCGCTCATCACCGACGAGGGCCCCGCGCCCACAGCCAAGCCCGCCGCGGCCGAGGTGCGCGCTTTGCGCCGGGCCACCCACCAGACGATTCAGAAGGTCACCGCCGACATGGACGCGTTCCAGTTCAACACCATGCTGGCGGCCATGATGGCCTTCAACAACACCTTGGTCAAGGCCAAAGAGACGGCGCTCTACGGCACTGAGGCTTGGCAGGAGGCCGCCCGCGCCCTGGTGCTGATGCTGGCTCCGGTCTGCCCCCACATCGCCGAAGAGCTGTGGGCGACCATGGGCGGGCCCTACAGCGTCCACCGGCAGGCCTGGCCGGTCTGGGACCCCGAAGCGGCCAAAGAGGAGTCGCTGACCCTGGTGGTGCAGGTCAACGGCAAGGTGCGGGATAAGGTGGAGGTCTCGCCGCAGGTGACCGAAGAAGAGGCCAAGGCGGCGGCGCTGGCCACCGAAGGCGCGGGGCGGCACACCGCCGGCAAGCAGATCGTCAAGGTGATCTACGCCCCGGGCAAGCTGGTGAACATCGTGGTGCGTTAGGCGCAGCGGCGGAGCGCTGCTGACCGACGGCAGCCTGCAAGAAAGGGGGGGCGACGCCAGCGTCGCCCCCCTGCCTGTCTGGGGCCGCGGCCAGCCCCCTCCGCCACCGGCTCCCGCCGCGATCTGCCTCTGCCGTGGCTTGCTCGTTACCCCTGGCGATGGTATAATGGCAGTCGTGAAGAGCCGCCCCACGGCCAGAGGTGGGCGGCTGTGGAGAGGCTGATTTGCCATGCGCATTCTGGTTGTAGACGACGATCCGCCCAGTGTGAAGATGATCGCCTTCCTGTTGCAGGAAGAGGGCTACTCGGTCCTCACTGCCGACAACGGACGCACAGCGCTGGAGTTGATCAAGAACGAGAAGCCCGATCTGGTCATCCTGGACGTGATGATGCCCCACGTGGATGGCCTGGAAGTCTGCCGGCGCTTGCGCAGCCAGATGGTGGATGTCTCCATTATCATCCTCTCGGCCAAGGGGGAGACCAGCGACCGGGTCCAGGGCTTGGATCTGGGCGCGGACGACTACCTGGTGAAGCCGTTCGAGCCTTCGGAGTTGCTGGCGCGGGTCAAGGCGGTGCTGCGACGCAGCGATTCGTACCTCCTCAACGGAGCGGCCCAGGGCCGGCTCAGCGTGGGGGGGATCACCCTGGACCCGCTGACCAACGAGGCGATTCTGGAGAGCGGACAGACCATCTCCCTGACCCCCATCGAGTTCCGGCTGCTGCACTGCCTGATGCGCAACGCCGGCCACACCCTGACCCACGACACCCTGCTGGGTACCGTCTGGGGGTACGACTACGAAGGCGACTCCAACCCGCTGGCTGTCTACATCCGCCGGCTGCGTTCCAAGATTGAACCGGAGCCCGACAAGCCCAGCCGACTGGTTACCGTGCGCGGCTTGGGCTACCGCTTTGAGGCCGACTAGCCTCCTCTCTTCTCTGGCTGTGGTCCCTTTGGTTCACAGCGTATCTCCGTTGCACGCGCCGGCGTCAGAGAGGTATGAGCATCGGATTGCCCCGGGAAGATGGCTCTTCATGGCCGCCAAGCCCGAAGCCTCTCTCCCCACTCTGACGGAAGCTGTGTGCCAGGAGGGGATTTGCCAATGACGCTCTCTCGCTTTTCGCGCTGTCAAGCTGCGCCGCTGCGTCTCTGGGCAGTCGCGCTGGCTGTGCCGTTTGTTCTGTTGGCCATGGCCTTCCCCATCTGGGGCGCGCCGGCCCCGGCTGCCCTCTCGCCAGACACCGATACCTGGAGCAGCTTTGCCCCCAGCGGCTGGGCCCTTTCCACTTCGGTGACCTGCAGCGTCAAAGTGGTGGATACCCAGGGCGTCCAGCCCGCCACCGCGGAGTTCCGCTACTCCACCAACGGCGGCGGCGCCTGGAGCCCGTGGCAGGGCGCGGCAGCCAGCGCCTCGGGCCCCAACACCGCCTACATCACCGCCAGCGCGGTCAGCTTGGTTGAGTCGGGCGCCCTCAACCGGGTGGAGTTCCGCGTGTTGGACGGCAGCGGCGTCACCGATACCAGCGCCGCCTACAACGTGTCGGTAGATGCCACCCCGCCGGCCAACCCCACAGTGCTCACCAGCACCAGCCACGTGGTCCTCACCTATTCCGCCGACAACACGGTGGATGTGGCTTGGTCTGGGGCCAGCGACGCCACCAGCGGCGTGGGCGGCTACTCCTACGTCTGGGACGCCGCGACCGCCACCCTGCCGGATACGGTGCCAGAGACCAGCGGCGCCAGCGCCGCCAGCCCGCCTCTGGCCGACGGCGGCAGCCACTACTTCCACCTGCGCACCCACGACCAGGCCGGCAACTGGGCGCCCAACGCCCTGCACCTGGGCCCTTTTCGCATCGACACGCAGGCCCCTGCCTCGCCCACCAGCCTGTTGGCCGACCCCATCGACTGGACCTCCACCAACAGCTTCTCCCTCACCTGGACGAACCCCAGCGACCCGTCGGGCATCGCGGGCGTCTACTACAAGGTGGGCGCTGCGCCCAGTTCGCCCACTGACGGCACGTGGGTGGCCAGCAGCAGCGGCATCAGCGGCATTACCGTGCCCAGCGAAGGGGCGCACACCGTCTACGTCTGGCTGCAGGATGGCGCGGGCAACGCCAGCCACCTGAACCGGGCCAGCACCGCCCTCCTCTACGACGCCACCGCGCCGGCGGCCCCAACCAGCGTGCTGGTCTCGCCCTCTGGCTGGAGCCGCGTCAACAGCTTCGGCGTCACCTGGCTCAACCCTGCCGACATCTCGGGCATCGTCGGCAGCTACCACAAGCAAGACGTGCCGCCGTCCGGGCCCACCGACGGCGTCTTCAGCAGCAACGCCGACTTCTTGAGCAGCCTGACCGTCTCCGGTGAGGGGGTCCACCCGCTGTACCTCTGGCTGCGGGACGGCGCCGGCAACGTGGATGCTACTCGACGGGCTACCACCACCCTTTCGTACGACGCCACCCCGCCCGGCTCGCCCAGCGCCCTGGCCGTGTCGCCCTCCACGTGGACGGCCACCAACGCCTTCACCCTTACCTGGAGCAATCCATCCGATCTCTCCGGCGTGGTTGGGGCCTACCGCCGCCTGAACGCCGCGCCCACATCGCCCACCGACGGCGTCTTTGTCACCACCACCAACGTGCTCACCAACGTGTCGGTGCCTGCGGCTGGCAGCCATACCGCCTACGTTTGGCTGCGGGATGCTGCGGGCAACGCCGACCACCTGGCGGCGCGCACGGCCACCTTGCGCTACGACGGCGAGCCGCCCACCAACCCTGCTGTCGTCACCAGCACCAGCCACCTGGTGGCCGGCTGGTCGGGCAACCCGGTGGTGGATGTCTCTTGGTCCGGCGCGAGCGACGCCCACAGCGGCGTACACGGCTACTCCTACAGTTGGGATATCCTGCCAAGCACCCTGCCCGACGACACGGTGGACACGGTGGGCGATTCAGTCAGCAGCCCTGTCCTTTCCGATGGCAGCAGCCACTACTTCCACCTGCGCACCCGGGACCAGGCCGGCAACTGGTCGCCCGGCGCGGTGCACCTGGGGCCGTTCTACATCGACCTGCAGGCCCCCGCCGCGCCCAGCAACCTGACGGCCATCCCGCCGAGCTGGAGCAGCACCAACAGCTTCACCGTCACCTGGAGCAACCCCGCCGACCTGTCGGGCGTCTCCGGGGCCTACTACAAGATCGATACCCCGCCCACCTCCGACACCGACGGCATGCTGGTGCTGGGCGATGGCCTGACCCAGATCAGCGGCATCGCCCTGCCGGGGCAGGGCCCGCACCCGGTCTACGTCTGGCTGCGAGACAAGGGCGGCAACGTGGATCGCGCCAACCGCAGTAGCGTCACCCTGTATCTGGATACCTTGCCGCCTGGCGCGCCCACCAACCTGACCCCCAGCCCCAGCACCTGGAGCGGCGCCAACGCTTTCACCCTGACCTGGACCAACCCGGTGGGCGGCTCGGAGATCGTGGGCGCCTACTACAAGCTCAACGCCGAGCCGACCTTCGCCACCGACGGTGTCTTCGTCAGCACCACCAACACCATCACCGACATCGCCGTGCCCTATGAGGGGAAGCACGACATCTACCTGTGGTTGAAGAACGCCGCCGGCGTGGTGGATCATGCCACCCGCAACGTGCGCCTGCAGGCGTTCTGGTACGATAAGACGCCGCCCATCAGCCAGAATCTACTCAGCGGGCCGATGGGGCGCAACGGCTGGTACACCGGTACGGTGTTGACCACCCTGAGCGCCAGCGACAACCTGGCCGGCGTGGGGGAGATCCGCCACCGCATCGATGGCGGCGCCTGGTCTCCCAGCCTGGTCTTCAGTGTGAGCGGCGACGGCCGTCGGGGGGTGGACTACTACGCCACTGACCTGGCTGGCAACATCGAGGCTACCCGTACCGTGACCATTCCCATCGACTCCACGCCCCCCACCAGCGCGGTGCAGCTCAGCGGCCCCTTGGGCCTGGGCGGCTGGTACACCGCACCGGTCACCGTGACCTTCGCTGTGACCGACGTTACCTCCGGCGTAGATGGCACCCACTATCAGGTGGATGGCAGCGCTTGGGGCTACGGCCTGAGCACCGTCGTCAGCGGCGACGGCGTCCACCTGTTGCACTACGCCTCGGAAGACCAGGCCGGCAATCGGGAGATCAGCCGTACCACCAGCGTGCGCATCGACATGACGCCGCCCCAGACCGTCTACGAGCAGAGCGGCTTGGCCGGCGACAGCGGCTGGTTTCACTCGGACGTCACCGTGACCCTGTCGGTGAGCGAGACCACCTCGGGCCTGGACCGCAGCTGGTACCGCGTGGATGGCGGGGCCTGGAAGCAGGGCAACGCCTTCCCTGTTTCGGGCCAGGGCGAGCACCTGGTGGAGTTCTACTCTCGGGACCTGGCGGGCAACGTGGAGCCGGTGCAGCAGGGCACCGTGGCCATAGACAGCGCCGCCCCCCTGCCGCCCATCAACATCCAGAGCGACCCCAACACCTGGACCCGCACCAATGCCTTCACGGTCACCTGGACCAGCCTGGCCGATATCTCCGGCATCGCTGGGGCCTACTACAAGCTGAACGCCGAACCGCTGAGCGCCACCGATGGCGTCTTCGTGCCCGCGGTGGGTGACGTGCTGACCAACGTTACGGTGCCCGACGAGGGCAGCCACAACCTCTACCTGTGGCTGAGGGACCAGGCCGGCAACGTGAACCACCTGACGCGCAACATCAAGAACGGGGCCTTCTTGCTGGACGTGACCCCGCCCCAGGTGGAGCACCAGGTGTTGGGCAAGGTGGGGCAGGGAGGCTGGTACACCGAAGCGGTGAACATCCTGCTCTCGTCGGTGGATGCCCTCTCTGGGCCGGGTTCGTCGTTCTACCGTATCGGCGGCGGCGAGTGGATTACCGGCACCCTCTTCAGCGTCACCGGCACGGCCCGGCACCAGGTGGAGTTCTACGCCACCGACCGCGCCGGCAACGCTTCGGCGGTCATCTCCGCCGAGATCCCCATCGACGTGACCCCGCCCAACGGCCCCCTGGAGGTGCAGCCTGCGCCTCTGGGCTGGACCTCCATCAACGACTTCTCCGTAAGTTGGGCCAGCCCAGACGACGATTCGGGCATTGTGGGGGCCTGCTACAAGCTGGGCCGCGCGCCCAGTGGCCCGGGCGACGGCGTCTGCGTCAGCAACCCCAAGCGCATCATGGGCATCCGCGTGCCCGGCCAGGGCAAGCACGACCTCTACCTGTGGCTGAAAGACGGCGCTGGCAACCAGGGCGTGCCCGACGCGGTGCATACCCCTGAGGCGTTCTGGTACGACTCGCTGCCGCCTACCACCACCCATACCCTCACCGGCACCTTGGGAGCGGGGGATTGGTATGTGGAACCGGTGCAGGTGGCGCTAACCCCTCAAGACGACGGCTGCGGCGTCACCCGCACCCAGTACCGCCTGAACTGGGGGGCCTGGCAGCCCGGGCGCACCTTCACTGTGGTGGCTGAGGGCAACAACCTGGTGGAGTACCGCTCGCAAGACTGCATGGGCCAGTGGGAGACGATCCGCCAGGTCTACGTGAAGGTGGATACCCAGCCGCCTCAGGCCAGCATCCTCTCGCCGCAGCAGCACTCCAGCGCTCCCATCTTCACCCTCACGTGGGGCGGCGTCGACCCAGACCCCGGCTCAGGCATCGCCACCTACGACGTGCAGTACCGCGACGGCCAGACCGGCACGTGGACGCCGTTCCGCACCGCCGCCAGCGACACCTCTGGCACCTTCGCCGGGCAGAGGGGCCACACCTACTGCTTCCGCGTGCGCGCCTGGGACCAGGCTGGCAACCAAGGCCAGTTTCCGCCCGGCAGCGACAGTTGCGTTTTGGTGGACCCCCTGGCCAACGGCGATTTCGCCTCCGGCGACTTCAGCTTCTGGAGCACCGATGGCCCCCTCAGCAAGACAGTCTCGCTCATCCCCGGGCCGACCGGCGGGCAGACCATGGCCGCTTGCCTGGGCAGCCCCGACTACGGCCCTTCCTACGATGTGGATCCCCAGGGCGTCCCCCAAGTGGGCACTGTGCCCACGGGCGCGGCCTTCCTCAGGCAGACCCTGGAAGTGCCGTCGGCCACCCTCGTAGATGCGCCTGCGCTGACTTTGTGGTATCATGTGTGGACGTACGATACGGTGTGGAGCGAACGCTACCAGCACTACTACGATTCGTTCGAGGTGCGCCTCACCGACCAGGCGGGCGTCACCCTGACCCTGG
Organism: Chloroflexota bacterium; assembly: GCA_012514615.1. The sequence goes on from JAAYZY010000167.1 coordinate 7,235, forward strand.
CGCTGCGGGATGGCAACTGGGATCCCACCCTGGTGAAGGCCGGCTACCCGGTGACCGACCTAGGCTGGAAACGCGCAGCCATCGACCTGCGGCCCTACGCCGGCCAGACCATCGTGGTGGAGCTTTCCAGCTGGAACCGCAACGACAACTACTTCAACACGTGGACCTGTGTGGACGACATCCAGGTCATGAACATCAGCGCGGGGACGCTGTACCTGCCGCTAGCGGGCAGGGGCTTCACGGGCGGAGCCGGCCAGTCTGCAGCGGAGGGGAGCGCCCCACCAGGGGGAGACTACTCACCGCTTAGGTGAGGTGGCCTTGCAGGGCAGTGGGCAAAGGGAGAGAAAGAGCAGTATGCCGTGTCCCTTCTTGGGGTCTCAGGACGACCGGGAGAAACCGTTTCCGCAGCCTTCGGCGCAGAACGCCTGCTATGCCGTGACGCCCGACGCCGAGCGGCCCTTGCTGAGCCGGCTGCACCTGGTGTCTGAAGCGGTCTCGCCTGAACACCAGTCGCGCTACTGCCTCAATGTGGAGTACCCCTTTTGCCCGCGCTACCTGGCCTTCCGCAAGACCCAGGCCGCCAACCGCACGCCGGCGCGCCGAGGGGCGGCCGCCCCACCCCCGGCGGCGGCCCCCACGCCGCCGCCCACCGAGAGTGAGGGGGAGCGCCTCTACCGCGAGGGGATGACCCATTACCGGGCCCGCCAGTGGGAGCAAGCCCGCGCCGCCTTCAGCCGCCTCAAGGAGATCGAGCCAGGCCGCCCGGGCATCGACGCCCTGCTGGACGAGGCCAAGCTCTTCATCCAGCTTCAGAACATGGAATCAGAAGCTCCCGACGAGCCCCCAGCGCCTCAGGAGGAGGCGACCCCGGTAGACGCGCCGGTCCCGCTGGACCAGGCGCGGCGCAGGCCGCGCTGGCTTCAGCCGGCGTGGCTGGCGGTGACCGTGGTAGTGTTAGCGGTGTTTGGCTTCCTGGGGCTGCACCTGGCCGGTGTGCCGATCCTCAGCGGCAGCCAGGACGAGCGCACGGACCTGTATAACCAGGGGCGGGCGTTGCTCGTGGTGGGCGACTACGATGGCGCCATCGCCAAGTTCGAGCAGCTGCTGAGCATGGACCCGGGCAACCAAGAGGCCCAGGCCGAGCTGGAGCGCGCCCAGCGGCTGCGGGCCCTGGAGCAACTCTACGGCAAAGCCAAGCGGCACATCGACGCCGCAGAGTGGGACGAGGCCGACCAGACCCTGCAGCAGATCTTGCAGCTAGACGCCAACTATCGAGACGCGGCGACCCTGGCGGCCGAGGTGGACCGCCAGAAGCGCTTCTTCAGCCTGTACACCGAAGGCAAGGCGCTCTACGACCAGGGGGATTGGCCCGCCGCCGCCGCCAGGTTTGAAGAGCTGCACACGGCAGACGCCAGCTACCGGCGTGAGGTGGTGGAGGAGTACCTGTTCGTCTGCTACCTGAACCACGGGCTTTCCCTGGTGGTCAACTCCGGAGATTCTGTGGAGCGGATCAGGGAAGCGGTACGTCAGTTCAGCGCGGCCTTGAGCATTCACCCCCGCAACCAGCAGGCCGCCGAAGAGCAGCGCCTAGCCAACCTGTACCTGTCCGGCTATACCTCCTATCAGCAGCAGGAATGGCAGCAGGCCCTGATCAAGGTGCAGCAGGTCTTTGAGACCCGCTCTGACTATGCGGGCGGGCGCGCCGCCCAGGTGCTCTGTTCGTGTTACGTGGCCATGGGGGACCAGGCGCGCGCCGGGGGCGACCTGATGCGGGCTCTGGAGCACTATCGCAGCGGTCTGGCCCACGAAGGGCTGCAGTGCCCGCCGGCGCAGGACCGCGAGCAGGAGACTCTGCGCATCCTTTACCCGCCCACGCCCACACCCGAGCCGGCCACCCCCACGCCGGCACCCACCGACACGCCCCTGGTGCCGCCTACACCGACGGCTACGGCCACATCGTTGGTGGTGGTCATGCCCACGCCATCGCCCACCGATACGCCGTGGGCACCTACGGCCACGGCGCCGCCACCGCCGCCGCCCACCAGGGATCGCCCACCCACCAACACGCCGGTGCCGCCCACCCACACGCCTAGGCCGCCCACCAACACGCCCAGGCCGCCCACCAACACACCCAGGCCGCCCACCCCCACGCCGCCGCGCTAGAGGCTGGGGGGCCTGGCCATGAGCGAGGGGGACGAGGCATGTGGTCCAAGCGGATAAGGCTGTTGGCTCTAGCTGGCGGGCTCTTTTTAGCGCCCCTCCTGCTGCGGACCACCTTGGCTTCGCCTGAGGCTGGGCCGGTTTGGCAGCCGCTCGGCCTGCGGGGCGAGGCGGTCACCCACCTGGCCTTCTCTGCCGGCGGCGAGTTCCCCCTGGGCTATGCAGCGGTACGCCATCGCGGCGTCTACCGTTCCATGGACGATGGCCGCACGTGGCGAGCGGTCAACGTGGGCTTGCCCCGCGGCCCCTGGGGCGAATGGCGGGTAGCCGGCCTGGCGGCCCACCCGGCCGATGCCCGCCTGGTCTACGTAGTTCTGGAAGATGGCCAGCTCTTCCGCTCGGCCAACGCCGCCAGCCGCTGGGAGCCGCTGCCGGCTCCCCCAGGCCTAGGCGAGGCCAGCTTGCTGGCGCTGCGGCCGGAAGGCGGCCAGGAATGGCTCTATGTGGGCGGCGACGGCCGGCTGTGGCGCAGCCCCGATGAGGGGATCTCGTGGTCCCCCGTGGGTGGCTGGCCGGCCGAGGCGCGGGTAACCGCTGTGGCGGGGGAGGCAGGGCAGCTTTGGGCGGCATTGGGCCCCCAAGGGCTCTGGCGCCAGGCCGCGGAGGGCGCGGCCTGGGAGCGGCTGAGCGGTGGCCTGGGCAACAGCGTGGCCTTGGGGGTGGCCCGGCAATCTGACGCCATCCTGGTTGTGGCCACCGAGAACGGTGTCTTCCGCTCCAATGACGGGGGGACCTTCTGGCAGCCAGCCCGCGCTGGCCTCCCTGGCAGCGCCGTGCTCTCGGTGGTGGGCGACCCACAGCGCCCTGGCCAGCTCTACGTTGGGTTGCGCCGCGGCGGCGTCGCCTTCACCGAAGACGCCTTCCACTGGGAACCGCTGGGGCAGGGGTTGGGGGGGCGCGATGTGGCGGCGCTGATGCTGGACCCGGCTGACCTGAACCGGCTCTACGCCGCCACCGATGACGGCCTCTGGCAGATGCGCCTGGGCGAGGCGCGGTCGCCTGGGCCTGCCCCCGCCCCCGGAGCCGATACCCCGACCGGGGCACCCACAACCACGGCCGAGCCTGCTGCCCTCACGCCTACGCCGACTCAGACGCTGCAGCCCCCTGAGCCCATGCCAGCGCCATCTGCCACGCCCACGGCAGAGGCCGCCGCCCTCACTCCGACGCCGATCGAGACGCCGGCCGGCGCCAGGGGCGTCACCGAGACAGCCCTGCCCACAGGGACGGTCGCGCCCAGCCTCACCCCGTGGGCGCCCACCGCCACGCCCACGCCGCCGACGGTGGAGCCACGGCCCACCGATACGCTGCGCCCACCCGCGCCCACCGCCACGCCGGCCCCGGCCACGCCCACGCCCACGCCGCGGCCGACTCGTCCTCAGCCGACGCCCACGCCGCCGCGCTGAGCCGCTGCAGGAGGAAGAGAGGTGTCGTACCCCTGGCACACCCGCCGTAGGCCCGCGTTATGCAGGGCATGAGCATTTCCGACCGCCTGCACCATCCCCGGCCGGATGACGACCGCTGGACCGTGCTGCTGGGCAGCGAGCTGCGCTTCGGCTCGGCGCTGCGGCTGTTCTTCCTGGTCTTGGGCCTGGCGGTCAGTTGGGTCTACTTCGGCGAAGGCGGCCTGCGCATCATCCTGCCCCGAGGCATGGCCATGTACGCGGTGCTCAGCCTGGCGTGGCTGGTGCTGCTGGGCATGCACAACGTGCCGCACTCCTTGGGGCGGCTGGCCTTGTTGGGCATCTACGCCATGGATATCGCCTTCGTCAGCTACCTGATCCTGCGCCTGGGCGGCGTGGCCAGCGACCTCTACCTGCTCTACGTGCTGCTGGCCATCAAGGCGGCTGTCTACTACCCCTTCTTGCCAACAGTGATCCTGCTGCTTTTCACCATCCCACCGGTCTACGTGGCGGCCCTCTACGGCGCCAGCCAAGGCCTCTACTTCCTGTTGGACTGGTCTTTCCTGCTGCGCTATGGGCTGCTGGGCGTGGTCATCGTGCTCAGCACCTACGCCGGTTGGTTGATGGAGTTCCGCCAGCGGCGTATCACGGAGCTTTACAGCGATGTGGATCAGAAAACCAGGGACCTGGCCCAGAAGACCGGGGTCATGGCCCGTACCGCCCGGGAGCTGGGCGACCGCGTGCTGCAGCTCCGTTCACTGCAGGAGGGAATCAAAGCGATCAATGCCGCCCTGCGCTTGGAAGACGTGCTGCGGCTCATTGCGGCCAACGCCTCGCAGGTGTTGGGCGGCATCGAGTGCTCTGTGGCCCTGCTGGACGACAGCGAGCAGAAACTGGTGATCCTGGCCACCACCGCCCAGGCCGACGGCCAGTTCCGCCAATCCACCTTCCGCCAGGGCGAAGGAGTGGCTGGGTGGGTGGTCAGCCACGGGCAGGCGGTGCTCATCAACGATTGTGCGGCCGACCCGCGCTACGTCCGGCGGGGGACAGCGCCCAGCGCCTCCATCATGAGCGTGCCGCTGATGGTGGAAGGCCAGGCCATCGGCGCGCTCAACGCCACCAGCGCGGCCAAAGGCGCCTTCACCTCCGACAACCTGGCGCTGCTCGGCTCCTTTGCCGACCAGGCTGCGGTGGCCGTGAAGAACGCCCGCCTCTACCGCCGCCTGGCCCAAGAGAAACAGCGCACCGAAGAGAACCTGCAGCAGATTATGGCCCTGAACGACGTGGCCCGAGCCCTGGTCTCCACGCTGCAGCTTGAGACGACGCTGCGCCTCATCGTGGAGCGGTTGATGTCGTTGGTGGAGGTGAAGGCTTGCGCCGTGGCTCTGTTGGAGGAGGATGACGGCGCTCCGGTGCTGGTGGGCCGCGTCGGTCGCGGCGTGCCGCCTGAGACGGTGCGGGAGATGCGCTTGGCTTCCGCCGACGACCCGGCCTTGGCCCAGGCGCTGACCAGCCGTCAGCCTCAACTGGTGGAAGACCTGACCAAGAGCCGCGTGCCGTTCCAGCGGCAGCTCGCCGAGCGCTGGGGGATGCAGTCGTATATGGTGACGCCGTTGGTGGCCCGAGATCGGGTCATCGGCGTCCTCTACCTGGCCGACCGCGCTCCACGCTTCGGCGCGGCCCGCCCGCAGCTGATGGACAGCTTCTCGTACCTGGCGGCCACCGCCATCGAGAACGCCCAGCTCTACCGCGACGTGTGGGAGCGCCGCAACGAGCTGGAGGCGGTGCTCCAGGGGATCGGCGACGGCGTGGTGGTGACCGACGCCCGCCATCGTGTGGAGCTGATCAACCCGGTGGCCCGCCACATCTTCGATCTGGAAGAGGCGCCGCAGGCCTCGGCCGGCGTCAGCGCCGCGGCGGTGGAACCGCAACTTCACGCCCTGCTGCAAGAGGCGTTGGGCCAGAAGGACGCGCTGGTGCGAGAGATCGGCCGGCCAGGCTCGCGGGAAGGCGATGAGCGCATCTACCAGGCGCTGGCGGCCCCCAGGGTGGACGCCGATGGCCTGGCCCGCGGCGCGGTGACTGTGTTGCGAGACATCACTGCCCAGAAAGAGCTGGAGCGGATGAAGAGCAACTTCCTCTCGGTGGTCTCCCACGAGCTGAAGACGCCGCTCCACTCCATCAAGGGGTTTGTGGATATCATCCTCATGGGCAAGACCGGCCCCCTGAGCGAAACGCAGCGGGACTTCTTGCAGACGGTGCGGCAGCAGACCGGCCAGCTTCAGAACCTGATCAACGACCTGCTGGAGTTCTCTCGCCTGGAGGCGGGGCAAGTGCGCCTGCGGCTGGAAGAGGTGTCGCTGGCCGAACTGTCGCTGGCGGTTGCCGAGAAGCTGGAGCCGCTGGCCAACCAGGGCGACGTGACGTTGCGCAACGAGATCCCGCCGACCCTGTCGATGGTGCGGGGCGACGCCATGCGCTTGGAGCAGGTGCTCACCAACCTGGTGGACAACGCCATTAAGTTCACGCCCAAGGGTGGGCAGGTGCGCCTGGAAGGCCGAGACCTGGGCCAGGAGGTGCAGGTCTGGGTGCACGATACCGGCATCGGCATCCCCCCAGAAGAAGGCGAGCGCGTCTTCGACCGCTTCTACCAGGTGGATGGGGGCTCCACCCGCTCGTACCGCGGCACCGGCCTGGGATTGACGATCTGCAAGCACATTGTGGAGCGGCACCAGGGACGCATCTGGGTGGAGCCTCGCACAGGGCCGGGCGCTACCTTCACCTTTGTGCTGCCCAAAGAGTTGGAGCTGGAAGAGGAAGAGGCCGCGCTGGACTTCACCACCCCGGCGCGGCGGCCTCGCCAGCGCTAGTTGCCCCCAGGGAGGCATCATGCGTCTACGCAGCCGCCCACCAACCCTGGGACGCAGCCAGCGGGTAGAGCTGCGCCCCTTCCAGCGAGCCGACCTGGAGCAGGTGCAAGGGTGGGAGCCGTATGAAGAGGTGTTGTTCCAACAGTACAACATGCCCCGCGGCACCCCGCGCCAGAACGATGCCTGGTTCGAGCACAACATCCGCCGGGGCGAACGGCTCTACTTCACGGTGACGCGCCTGGGCGATGGGGCGGTCATCGGGCTGATCTCGCTGCGGGAGGTCTACCGCAGCCCGCGCCGCGCCTCGGCGCGCCTAGGCATCGTCTTTGGGGCGGCCTTCGCCGGCCAGGGTTACGGCAGCGAGGCGCTGCCGCTCTTCCTGACGCACCTCTTCGGCCCCCTAGGGTTCAGCCTCCTGAAGCTGGATGTGGCCGCCTTCAACGGTCGGGCGCTGCGGCTCTACGAGAAGTGCGGGTTTCGCCGAGTGGGGTCGTTCTACCGCTCGGCGGCCGGCCAGCGCTTGGCTCCCGAAGCGCTGGAAGATGACGGCGAGCCGCCCTTCTTCGTGCACTGGCACGAGGCGACCTACGTTCTGCATTACGAGATGGAACTGACGGAGAAGGCCTGGCGGGAGCGGAGCGGCGAGCGCCCCTAACCCATGGCCTTGACGAAGCGGTACATGAGGACGGCATCCACGTACGAGCCGGGGCCGCGCTTGATCTCGCGCACGCGCCGCCCTTCCTCGGCAAAGCCGAAGCGGCGATAGAGCGCCTGCGCCGCCGTGTTATCGGCCAGCACCTCCAGCGCCACCTTCTCGATCTGTGGGTTGGCAGCGGCCCAGTCCAGGCTGCTGCCGATGAGGGCTGTGCCTACGCCGCGGCCTCGCCAGCCCCGGGCCACAGAGATGTGCAGCAGGGCGCGGTGCCGCATCCGCCTGCGCCCGCTGCAATCCAGGCCCAGGTGCCCCACCACGTGGCCGTTGGCCTCCCCCACCAGCAAGAGGTGGTCCGGTCGGTCCAGGTGCCGAGCGATCCAGGTGCGCTCGGCCTCTTCGCTGTGGTTGAACTCGTCCGGCTCGCTGACGGAGTAGCGCATCTCACCGACGACCTCCGCGGAGATGGCCCGCAGCTCGGCGGCGTCGTCCAGGGCGGCGGTGCGCACCACCAAGCGCACGCCGTTGGGAAGCCAGAAGGTTCGAGGAGCGAGTGTGCCCATGGCGTCATCCACTGATCTGAGCATCGCGGCCGATTGCTTTGCGCTCTGCCCGACCGGGCAAAGGCAGGGCGCTAGACCGGGTCGCTGGGTTCCCCCACCTGGGCAACCAGCACCCGATCCACCCGCAGGCCGTCCATGTCCAACACCTCGAAGCGCAAGCCCATGCACTCGAAGCGCTCGCCCACCTCGGGCACGTGCCCCAGGCGGTGCAGCACGAAGCCGGCCAGGGTCTCGTAGAAGCGTTCCCCTTCCTCAGGCATCTCCCGCACGCCGAAGAGCTCTTTGAACTCGTCGATGGGCAAGCGCCCATCCAGCAGGAAGTCGCCGTTCCCGCGCCGCACCACCGTCTGGTTGGCGTGCTCATCGGCCTCGGGCAAGTCTCCCAGGATCGCCTCCACCACGTCGGTGAGGGTCACCAGCCCCTGCAGGCCGCCGTATTCGTCCATCACCAGGGCGGCCTTGACCCGCTCTTCCCGGAAGCGTTCCAGCATCTCCAGCGCTGGCAGCCCTTCGGGGACAAAGAGGGCCGGCCGCAGGGCAGCCCTCAGGTCCAGCGGCTTGCCGGCCAGCCTCTGGGCCAACAAGTCTTTGGTCAGGGCCATTCCCACCACGTGGTCCAGCGCGCCTTCGGCCACCGGGAAGCGGGAGAAGCCGGAGGTGCGGATCTTCTGCACCAGCTTCTCCGGGGGGTCGTCCACATCCAGCCAGACCACCTCTGGGCGCGGGGTCATGAGCATGCTCACCCGGCGGTCGGCCAGGCGGAAGACGCGCTGCACCATCTGTTCTTCGGCTGCCTCGAAGATGCCCACCTGGCGGCCTTGCTGCAGTAGGATCTTGATCTCCTCTTCGGAGACGGGGCTCTGGTCGGCGGCCGGCGCGCGCAGCAGGCGCAGCACACCGTCGGTGGAGAGGCTGAGAAGGCGGACCGCCGGCGCTGTCACGCGGGCCAGGATACGCATGGTGGGCGCCATGGTTGCCGCCACCTGCTCGGCGTTGTTCAGGGCCAGCCGTTTGGGCACCAGCTCGCCGATGACCAGTGACAGGTAGGTGATGCCCAGCACCACCAGGCCCACGGCCAGCCCCCCACTGTAGGGGGCGAGGAGAGGAGCAGCCCGCAGCGCCTGGGCCAGCGGCTCGGCCAGGGTGGCCCCGCCGAAAGCGCCGGCCAAGATGCCCACCAGGGTGATGCCGATCTGCACGGTGGAAAGGAAGGTGGTCGGCTCGTCGGCCAGCGCCAGCGCCATGAGCGCTCCCTTGTCGCCCTCGGCGGCGCGCTGCTGCAGCGACGACTGGCGCGCCGACACGATGGCGATCTCCGACATGGCCAGCACGCCGTTGATCACGATGAGCAGGAGGATGATCGCCAGTTCCACAAAGACCAAGGCCGACTCCTTTCCCTGATGGCACACCTGGTGCGGGGAGGCCGGCCGTATAGTAGCATGGATGGGCGATCTGGGCAACGGCAGGCCCACGCCCGACTGCTCGGTCGGCCGCTCTTCCGCCACAGGATACGGCAGGCGCACACCCACAGGGGCGCACGGCCGTGTGCCCCTGCCCAAACGGGGAAGCCCAGCATGGCCTCGGCCGCGTGGTCGATGCCTCGGGGCTGTTGGTTGCCCTCGCCTACAGCCGGGCCTTGAGCTCGCCGCGCCCAAAGGAGCGCACGCCCATCCACAGCAGCGCTGCATCCACTGCCCAGAGCGCCAGCCCCAGCAGAGCCACCAGGCCCACGCTGAAATACATCACCCCCAGGGCTTGGCCGATGAGCAGGGCCATCAGGGGCAGGACGACCACGCCGCCCAACTGGTAGGCCTCTTGGAAGCTCTGCGCCCGCTGCGAGACCACAACCATGGAGCCCAGCCCCAGGGCGGCCACGGCCGGCACCACCCACAGGACCAGCAGCACCCACATGAGGTTGGGGAAGAAGACGCGACCCATCACCGACCAGGCCGCGGCGTTGGCCACCACCGCGTAGAGCAGGAACCCCACCCAGGCCACGGCCATGGCCGCCAACCACCCGGCAAGCACCTTGGCCAGGAACAACTCCAGGTCGCTGGTGGGAGTGTAGAGCAGCGCTTCCAGCGTCTTGCGTTCCTTCTCCCCGGCGAAGCTGTCGGCGGCGATGACGCTGGCCACCATCAGGGGGATGATCAGGTACATGGGGGCCATGAAGTAGATGAGCATCAGGGCGTAGATGCGCTCCAAGCCCTGGTAGTCGGCGATTTCCGCGGCGAACCCCGCGGGCATGCGCTGTAGCATCTCCTCCATCTCCCGTACCTCCGAAGGGCCCACCTCCGGCAGCATGGGAATCAGGGCGGTGAGGCCGGGGACCAGCGTGAAGATGACCAGCGGCACCACCACCAACGGAATCAGCACGCCCTTGTTGCGCACCACGACGAGCAGGTCTTTGCGGATGATGGCGCGAATGGCGCGGGGGTTCATGCGGGCACCTCCTCAGGGCTCTGCAGGGCGAAGTAGACGTCTTCCAGGGTGGGCTCTTGCGGAGCGACGCGGTAGACCCGCACCCCCGCGCCCACCAGCCGGACCAGGAGGGCGGGGATCATCTCCCGCTGCACCCCCTGGACGAGGAGCAAGTTGCCTTCTTCCGGCGCCACGCCGGCCACGCCGGCGGCCTTCAGGGCCTCCTGGGCCCGAGGTGCGTCACCTGGGGCCACGTCCAGCTCCAGGCGCAGGCTCTGGCCCATCTGCCGCACCAGCTGCGCAGGCGTGCCCAAGGCCAACAGCCGGCCGCGCTCCAGCACAGCCACCCGATGGCAGAGCTTCTGGGCTTCGGCCAGATTGTGGGTGCAGAGGAAGACAGTGGCCCCTTCCTCGCGGCTCAGGTGGGCAACTAGGTCGTGCACGGCGCGGCTGGCCACGGGGTCCAGGCCGGCGGTCGGCTCGTCCAGGAAGAGGATCTCCGGGCGGTGCAGGATGGCCCGGCTCAGGGCCAGTCGCTGCTTCATCCCTTTGCTGTAGCCGCCGACCTTGTCGTCAGCGCGATCGGCCAGGCCGAAGGCAGCCAGCAGTTCCTCCACGCGGTGTCTCGCCTCGGCCTGCGGCACGCTGTAGAGCTCGGCGTAGTAGGCCAGGTTCTCGCGGCCGCTCAATCGCTCGTCCAGCGAGGGCGTCTCGGTGAGGACGCCGGTGCGCCGCCGCAGGGCCGGGCCGTCGCTCACCGGGTCCAGGCCCAGCACGCGGGCGCTGCCGCTGCTGGGGTGCAGCACCCCATTGAGCAGCCGTACGGTGGTGGTCTTGCCGGCCCCGTTGTGGCCCAGGAAGCCTAGCACCTCCCCGGACTGCACCAGGAGGTGCAGGTCGTTGACGGCCACCGTCTCCCCGAAGCGGCGGGTGAGGCCCTGGACGGCGATGGCGGCGTTGTGGGTCTCCATGGGCAAACCTCCATACTGTGTGGCAGGATCGGGCGTCGCCCTGCTCCCATTATACCCCAGGAGAGTAGGAAATGCCTTGCCCAGGTGGGGCGAATCGGCCCCGGCAGGGTGGATAGGCTGAGCCCTGACCACTTGGCCAGGGTCTGAGCCAGGATTGGCGCAACCGCGCCGAACAGGGTATACTGGGGCCGCTGGGCCTATCCCCTCGACGGCCAGCGTCGGCTGTCGGCACAACTACGATGTTTGAGGGAGGACATGGAAAGCAAGCGACTGATCGAACTGGAAGACCGCTACGGTGCGCGGAACTACCATCCGCTGAACGTGGTGCTGGAGCGCGCCGAGGGCGTGTGGGTCTACGATGTGGAAGGCCGCCGCTACTTGGATGCCTTGAGCGCCTACTCGGCGGTGAACCAGGGGCACCGGCACCCCCGCCTGGTGCGCGCTGCAGTGGAGCAGTTGGGCAAGGTGACGCTGGTGTCACGGGCCTTTCGCAACGACCAGCTGCCGCTTCTGTGCCAGGAGCTCTGCAATCTGACCGGCTACGAGATGTTCCTGCCCATGAACAGCGGCGCCGAGGCGGTGGAGACCGCTCTGAAGGCAGCCCGCAAGTGGGCCTACCAGCGCAAAGGCGTGCCCCAAGGCCAAGCCGAGATCATCACCTGCGCCGGGAACTTCCACGGGCGCACCATCAGCATCATCACCTTCTCCAGCGAGCCGCTCTACCGAGAGGGGTTCGGCCCCTTCACGCCAGGCTTTGTCTCGGTGCCCTACGGCGACGTTCAGGCCCTGGAACAGGCCATCACCCCCAACACGGCCGCCTTCTTGGTGGAGCCGATCCAAGGGGAGGCCGGCGTGGTGGTGCCACCAGAGGGCTACCTGCGTCAGGCGCGGGAGATCTGCAGCCGCCACAACGTGCTGCTGATGGCAGACGAGATCCAGACCGGCCTGGGCCGCACCGGCAAGCTCTTCGCCTGCGACCACGAGGGGGTGCGCCCTGACGCCCTCATCGTGGGCAAGGCTCTGGGCGGCGGCATCTACCCGGTGTCGGGCGTTCTGGCCTCGCAGGAGGTGCTGGGCGTCTACACGCCGGGCTCCCACGGCTCCACCTTCGGCGGCAACCCGCTGGCGGCGGCGGTGGCCCGGGAGGCGCTGCAGGTGCTGCTGGACGAAGGGTTGGTGGAGAACTCGGCGCGCATGGGCCGCCGCTTTGTGGAGGGCCTGCAGCAGGGTCTGGTTCGCTGGCCCAGCCCCCACGTCCACCAGATCCGTGGCAAGGGGCTGTTGGTGGGCATCGTGCTGAAGCCGCAAGCCGGCGGCGCGCGGCGATTCTGCGAAGCCTTGGCCCAGCGGGGCATCCTGTGCAAAGAGACGCACGAAGACATCCTGCGCTTCGCCCCGCCTCTGGTCATCGACGAGGAGACGGTGGACTGGGCGGCGGATGAGATTGTGGCGGCGCTGAACCTGCCCTGAGCCGACCGCTGAGCCGGTTCCCCTGGCCCCCGAGCACCCTTGCCCGGGGGCCAGGCGCGCTCAGGCGGGGAGCCAGACGCGCTCGGCGAAGGACGCTGCCAGGCGCATCTGCTGGGCCAGGCCGGCCGCGTGCTCCAGCGTCTGCAGGGCCATGGCGGCCGGGCCGCCGAACAGGACCCCCAACTGCGAGCCGTAGCAGCCCACCGCCCGCAGCCGCAGGGCCAAGAACTCTTCGTCGTAGGGCGCAGGGGCGGGACGCAGCGGGGGCAGCTCGGCCAGGGCCTGCTCCACCTGGCCTTCCACGGCGCTGTAGGGATAGTCTTCGTAGAACTGCACGGCGTGGCCGGCCTGCATCAGGATCAGAGCCGCGGCCCGGGCCAAGGTGTGGTCCACATGGCGGCCCACGGCCAGGGGCGCGTGGAGCGTGGCCTGCCCCGGCCCGCCCAGCAGGGCGGCCAGCTCAGCCGCCAACTGGGCGGGGAAGGCGGCTGCCTCTTCCGAGGCTGGCGGCCCGAAGATGGCCTCACGGTCTGCGTAGAAGAGCCCTTGGGCCCCCCGGCGGTAGATGGCGTCGCCGTGGGGTAGGTGGGTGAAGTCGGCCCCTAGCAGGGCCAGTGCCTGGCTGTCTTCGGCGCGGCGCAGAGCGGGCGGGTTCGGGCCTAGGCCCCAGTCTTGGTGCAGGGCGGCCGCGAAGGGCGAAAGGCCGTCGGCGGGCGCGTCGCCGGCGAAGATGGTGACCACCTGTACCGCGGCCTTGGCCTGGGTCAGGCCGGCGATCTGCCCGCCGCAGGAAAGCGCGGCATCGTCCAAGTGGGGCGAGAGGAACAGGTGTGGGTTTGGTGTGGGCATCGGCAGGTTGCTCCTAAGGTCGTTCTGTGGGTATAATGATGGCTGAGGATTCTACCACGCCCCGGGGCGAGGCTGCAAAGGGAACGGGAGGATGGCCATGAAGCGGTGGGGGGCGACGGGGATGCTGGTGGCCTTGACGGCGCTGGCTGGCTGCGGCGGCCAGAACGGGGCGGCCCATCAGCAGGCCATCCGAGATCTGGTGGCGCGGGAGGCGCAGGCTGTGGTGGCCCAGGACCTGGATGTCCTGATGGAGTTGTGGGCTTCCACTGCAGTGGTCACCGACGCCGGCTTCACCCCCAACGACGCCTCCGACGACCTGGTCTGGCGCGGCGACGATGCCCTGCGGGATCGCTACATCTTCGAGGTCTTCCCCGGTGGCGCCGCCGCGGCCGGCCCCACAGAGCTGGAGGTGGAGGTGCAGGGCGATCGAGCCACAGCCCGCTCCACCACCCGCGTCGGCAGCGAGGTCTCGCCCGGCGGCGACCGCTGGACCTTTGTCCGCCGGGACGGCCGCTGGCTGATCCAAAGCCTGACTTACAACTTGGAAGCGCCCCCCACGCCCTGACCCTAAGGAGGAACGCCATGCCCTACACCGCTGTGCCCTACGCCACACACCTGCCTGTGGCCCTGGACCTGCTGCGCGACCCCGGCCTGCTGCTGGTGGCCGCCGGCCGAGACGGCCGCCCCAATGCCATGACCATCGGCTGGGGGACCGTGGGGATCATCTGGGGCAAGCCGATCTTCTCCGTGCTGGTGCGACCCTCCCGGCACACCTTCCGCCTGCTGGAGGAGTCGGACTCGTTCACCGTGTGCGCGCCGGCTCCCAGCCAGTACGATGCGGTGGAGTTCTGCGGCACACGCTCGGGCCGAGATATGGACAAGTTCGCCGCCTGCGGGCTAACGGCCCGGCCTTCCAGCGCCGTGCGCGCCCCAGGCATCGAAGGCTGCCCGCTGATCTACGAGTGCCAGGTGGTGCACACCAACGATGTGGTCCCTGCCCACCTGACCGAGGGCATCCGCGCCAGCGCCTACCCCCAGGGTGACTACCACCGCCTGTACTACGGCGAGATCCTGGCTCTGCAGGCGTTGGACGACGCCGCCCGTCGGCTGGAGGGCTGACCTGCCCCGTTTGGGGCGGAGGGAGCCATGCCACAGGCCCACTTCCGCTTCTACGCCGAACTCAACGACTTCCTGCCTCCGCGCCGCCGGCAGATTGCTTTCGTCCACAGCTTCGCCGAGCGCGCCTCTGTGAAAGACGTGATCGAAGCGCTGGGGGCGCCGCACACGGAGGTGGAGGCGATCCTGGTCAACGGTGCAGCGGTGGGTTTCGGCTACCTGGTGCAAGATGGAGACTGGATCAGCGTCTACCCAGCCTTCGCCTCCCTGCCCCTTCCCCAGACCATGCGCCTGCGGCCCCCCCTGCCGGCGGAGGCGCGCTTCGTGCTGGACGCTCACCTGGGCCGCCTGACCGCGTACTTGCGCATGCTGGGCTTCGACGCCCTGTACCGCAACGATTTCGCCGACGAGGAGCTGGCCCGCCTTGCCCAGGAGGATGGGCGCATCCTGCTGACCCGGGACCGCGGCTTGCTGAAGCGCAGCGTGGTGACCCACGGCTACTGCATCCGCAGCACCCAGGCGGTGGCACAGGCCGCGGAGGTGTTGCGGCGCTTTGACCTGGGCGCGGGCGTGCAGCCGTTTCACCGCTGCCTGCGCTGCAACGGGACCCTGCAGCCGGTGGAGCGATCCGCCGTGCTGGGCCAGCTTCCGCCCCG
>JAAYZY010000168.1 GCA_012514615.1 Chloroflexota bacterium
CCACCGAGAGGATCTCCATGTTGGGCAAGCGCTTCTCCGGCGGCACCGGCACTGTGTTGGTGACGACGATCTCTTTGAGAGGCGCCTTGCTCAGGCGCTCGATGGCTGGGGGAGAGAAGATGGCATGGGTGGCCGCAGCGTAGATATCCACCGCCCCCTCACGCTGCAGGAAGCGGGCCGCATCGGTGATGGTGCCGGCGGTGTCGATCTCGTCGTCGATGATGATGGCGTTCTTGCCCCGCACTTCGCCGATGAGGTTGAGCACCTCCGGCGTGGAGCCGTCCGGGTGGTTGATGCGTCGCTTCTCCACCACCACCAGGGGCACGCCCAGCTTCTCGGCGAAGTTGCGCGCCCGCTTGGAGGCCCCGATGTCTGGGGCCACCACCACCGCGTTGGTCAGGTCCTTCTCTTGGAAGTACTCCGAGAGGAGGTGGAAGGCGGTCAGTTCATCGCCTGGGATGCTGAAGAAGCCTTGGATCTGCCCGGCGTGCAGGTCGATGAGCAGGAAGCGATCCGCGCCGGCCGCGGTGATCAGGTCGGCCACCAGGCGGGCAGTGATGGGTACCCGCGGTTGGTCTTTGCGGTCGCTGCGGCCGTAGCCGTAATAGGGCACCACAGCCGTGATGCGGCCGGCCGAATCCCGCCGCAGCGTGTCGATCATGATCAGCAGTTCCACCAGGTTCTTGTTCACCGGGGTGCTGGTGGGCTGAATGACGAAGACATCCTTGGCCCGCACGCTCTCCTTGAGGCGAACGAAGATGTTCTCATTGGGAAACTGGAAGATGTCGGCTCGACACAGCCGCACCTCAGGGGAGAAGTGCTCCCGCAGGTAGCCAACGATCTCCTGGGCCAGTTCGGGGTTGGCTGTGCCGGCGAAGATGGCCAGATTGCCGTACATGCGGTAGCGCATCTCTTCTTCGGAGCAGCGGCCGGGGTTTGTGGAGCGAATCCATCCCAAGGGAGACATGACGCTTTCCTCCAAGAGGCATCTGCAGCGCCAGTATAGCATAGCCCGTCGATCAGCGTCAATCACCGTCGCCCCTCCGGGCAGCCGCGCCGAGGCCGGCCCCGACGTGCGGACCGGCCTCGACACAGGAGCTTGCTCTCTCAGCAGCGAGCCAGCGCCTCCCGCAGCGCCTGGATGTGCGCCGGGGTCGTGCCACAGCAGCCGCCCACGGCCCGCGCCCCCAGCTCCAGCATCCCCAGCACGGCTTGGGCGAACGCCTCCGGCCCCACATCGTAGACCGTGCGCCCCCCCTCGAAGCGAGGCAGCCCGGCATTGGGCTTGACCCACAGCGGCAGGTCGGGCGCGGCCTCGTGCAGTTCCTGCAACGCCGCGGCGTTCTCCTCCAGCGAGCGCCCGCAGTTGACGCCCAGACCCGCCACCCCCAACGGCAGCAAACGCTCCGCCATCTGCTTGGGGCGAACCCCCATCATGGTGCGACCATGGGAGTCGAAGCTCATGGAGCAGATCACCGGCAGCGTGGTGGCCGACACGGCCCCCTCCACCGCCGCGGCGGCCTCGTCCAGATCCGACATGGTCTCGATGAGGACGAAATCCGCCCCGGCGTCAGCCAGCCAGCGGGCCTGCTCAGCAAAGGTCGCCCGGGCATCCTCGCCGGTCAGGGGCCCCATGGGTGCCATCAGCTCACCGATGGGCCCGATGTCCCCCCCCACGAACGCCTGGCCGTCAGCAGCTTGGCGGGCCAACGCTACCGCGGCGCGGTTGAACTCTTCGGCCCGATCGCCGAACTGGCCGCGGCTCAGCTTGCGGCGGCTGGCGCCGAAGCTGTTGCTCAAGACCACCTCTGCGCCGGCGTCCACGTACGCGCGGTGCATGGCCACGATGGTCTGCGGCTGCTCCGCGTTCCACTGTTCCGGCAGGGTGCCGGCCGGAAGGCCGGCGGCATGCAGCCACGTGCCGGTGGCCCCATCGACGATCAGGGGCTTCTGCCCCCTCCATCGCTCCAGAAAACCCATGTCACTCTCCCCTCAATTCGCTTGGTCGGCCTGCGCCTGCCCGCCGCTCAACGTGCGAAGAACGACGGCCCATACAGCGCAATGCTCAAGAAGAAATCCACGGCTACAAACCAGATGAAGCCCCACAACAGCGTGGGGCGGCTGCTGCGGCGGGTGTAGAGCACCACCGCGGCCAGCGCCGCCAGGGCGATGAGCAGCGGAAAGGCCCACACCCACACCGACAAGAGCGACGCCGGGATGGCCCCCGCCAACGGTGGGCTGGAGAGCACCGCCGAGAAGAGCAGCAGCTTCGCCCCCAGGTAGAGCAACACAGCGAAGGCCAAGGCCAGCCGGATGCTGCCCTCGGTGAGGGTGTCATCGCTGCCAAAGATGTAGACGATGCCCACCCAGAGCAGGGCCGGCACCACCATGAAGATCACAAACGGCACTAGGCTCAGCCCAGAGAGCACTCCCCATAGGAAGTCCAGCGCCGAGAGGGTCAGGTCGTGAGGCGTCAGGCGATCGATGGCCTGCCGGGGCCCCGCGGCCGTGGTAGCGTAGAACAGGTCGTACTGCCCGTACTTCACAAAGTCGGTCCAGGCCAGGTGCAGGTTGCCCTGGGCATCGGCCTGCAGCACCCCATCCAACGCCAGGCCCCCGGCGCGAGCCGGGGCTTGGTAGGCCCACAGTTCGCCTTGCCGATAGACCGCCACCACCGGCTGCACTTCGCTGCCCCGACGGTACTGCATGCGGGCAGACACAGCCACCGGGAGCTCGTCGCCTTGCGTGGCCAGCGGCGAAGGCAAGAGCAGGTAGTCGCTGGCGTAGCGCTCCCCTCCCGGCGGCAGCAGCGACAGGTGTCGATAACCGTAGGCGCCAGCCACCGACTGGTAAGCTGGGGTTGGGTCGCTGGGCAGGGCCACCCGGCCAGGCGGGGAGGCTTCGCCACCCGCCAGCGGCGCCGCGGCCATGAACACCTCGGCGGCGCCCGCCGCCATCCCAGCGCGGTGCTCCAGCGACCAGAAGATGTAGGCGTGGGTGCCATCCAACCCCAA
>JAAYZY010000016.1 GCA_012514615.1 Chloroflexota bacterium
GCGCCCCCGGCGGGATTCGAACCCACAGCCTGCTGCTTAGAAGGCAGATGCTCTATCCATTGAGCTACGGGGGCAGCCGACTGCGCCATTCTAGCACAGAGCCTCCGCCGTCGCAAGCCCCACACAGGCCCTGCCCCCGCGCTTGACAGCGCCCGCCGGCCGTGGTAGACTGCTCTCACACAACCGAATCGCTGGGGGAGCTCGGAGTGCCGAGCTGAGAGGTGGGCCGCTGCCCCGACCCCTTGAACCTGACCTGGGTAATGCCGGCGTAGGGAAGCCTGATTGGACACGCGACACAAGGGGCCACCGCTGCAACTCAGGCGGTGGCCTTTCTTGTTGCCCCCGCCCAGAGATACCCGCTGGGCCCCACAAGGAGCGCACAAACCGTGAAAGCAGTCATCCTGGCCAACGGAGCGATG
Source organism: Chloroflexota bacterium (assembly GCA_012514615.1). The sequence continues at coordinate 420 of JAAYZY010000016.1, forward strand.
CCCCATCCGCAGCAGACTCGGGCCCTGGCCGCGCAAGCGCAGCTGGTGGTGGCCGCGGATGGCGGCAGCCGCCACGCCCGGGCCCTGGGCCTGACGCCGCACCTGGTGGTGGGCGACCTGGATTCGCTGGACGAAGCCGGGCGCCGCGCCTGGCTGGACGCGGGCGTGGAGATGGTGCAGCACCCGCCCCAGAAGGACGAGACCGACCTGGAGCTGGCCTTGCTGGAAACAGCAGCGCGTGGGGCCACCGAGTTGCTGGTGTTGGCGGCGTTGGGCGGGCGCACCGACCAGATGCTGGCCAACATCCTGCTGCTGGCCCTGCCGGAGCTAGAGGGGCGGCGCGCCGCCCTGGTGGAAGGACCCGAAACGCTGCTGCTGGTGCGTCGCGGCGTGCGGCTGTGGGGCCAGCCGGGCGACGGCCTGTCGCTCATCCCCCTGGGGGGCGATGCCCATGGCCTCCTCACCCGCGGCCTGCAGTACCCCCTGGCTGGCGAGTCACTGTGGTTGGCCCGCGCTCGGGGCATCTCCAACGTCTTCACCGCGGCGCAGGCCGAGGTGCGGGTGGCGCGGGGGCTGCTCTTGGCGGTGCTGCGGGCTCAGGGTGACGTGCATGCCTGGCCCCGTTGGGAGCCGCTGACAGACGAATCCTAGAGAGGTGCGAAATGGCCAACCCCGTTACCGTGAGCTTTGAAGTGATCCCGCTGGTCGAAGACCCCTACACCGTGGTCGACCGGGCCATCGAGGTGGTGCAACAGTCCGGCGTCACCTACGTTGTCGGCCCCCACGAGACGACCATGGAGGGCGACCTGGAGCGGCTGCTGGGCATCGTCCAAGCCGGGCACCGCGCCGCGCTGGAGGCCGGAGCCCCCCACGTGGTCACTGTGGTCAAGATCGTGGAGAGCATCCACGGCTCCACCATCGCCGACAAGGTGGAGAAGTACCGTGGCTGAGCGCGGCCCACGCCCAAAGTACGCCGCGCCGCTGCCCCACAGCGTCGGCCGCTGGCTGCCCGCCGCTGGCTTGCTGTTGTCTCTGCTGGCGCTCTGGGAGTTGTGGGCGCTGGCCGGGTGGACGCCCCGCTGGATCCTGCCCAGCCCCACCGACATTGTGGCCGCGGGCGTCGATTCGTTTGCCCTCATGCTGCCCCACATCGGGCAGACGCTGCTGGAGACCTGGCTGGGTCTGGGTCTGGCCTTGGCGGGCGGCCTGGCCCTGGCCTTGGCCATCGACCTCTCGGGGTTCCTGCGGTGCGCCCTCTACCCGCTGCTGGTGGCCTCGCAGACCATCCCCATCATGGCCTTGGCCCCCTTGCTCATCATCTGGTTTGGCTATGGCATCCTGCCCAAGGTGATGGTGGTCTTTCTGGTCTGCTTCTTCCCCATCGCCATCAACACCGCCGACGGCCTCACCAGCGTGGACCCGGAGATGGTGGCCTTGCTGCGCAGCATGGGCGCCAGCCGTTGGGCTGTCTTCACCCGTGTGCGCCTGCCGGCAGCCCTGCCCGGCTTCTTCACCGGCCTGAAGATCGCCATCACCTACAGCGTGGTGGGCGCCATCATCGGCGAGTGGGTAGGGGCCAGCAAGGGGCTGGGGGTCTTCATGTTGCGCGCCTCCAACTCGTTCCTGACGGCGCGCCTCTTCGCTGCCATCGCCGTCACCTCCCTCCTTAGCATCGCCATGTTCCTGCTAGTGGCGGGGCTGGAGCGCCTGGCCCTGCCCTGGTACTTCAGCGCTGCCAAGAGCGAGCAGTGGGAGGAGATGGCCTAGGTCCTGTGGACCATGACCTTTGAGCATCAGGAGGTACCCAAATTGAACGCCAAACGACCGATGAACGCCTTCCGCCGGGCCTGCGCGCCGGCGCTGCTGCTCCTCTCCGCCCTGGCCGCCTGCACCCCGGCCGGGTCGGGCGCGCCCACGTCCATGACCGTGATGTTGGACTGGGTGCCCAACACCAACCACACCGGCATCTTCGTGGCCCTGGAAAACGGCTGGTACGCCGACGAGGGCCTTCAGGTGGAGGTGGTTCAGCCGGCCGAAGGCAGCACCGGCCTACAGGTGGTGGCCGCTGGCAAGGCCGACGTGGCCATTAGCTACCAAGAGGAGATGACCTACGCTCGCGCTGAAGGGCTGCCGGTGGTCTCGCTGGCCGCGGTCATCCAGCACAACACCTCTGGCTTCGCCTCGCCGGCCGGTCGGGGCATCACTCACCCCAAGGAGTTCGAGGGCCGTCGCTACGGGGCCTGGGGCTCGCCCATGGAAAACGCCATGCTGGAGGCGCTCATGCGCTGCGACGGCGGCGACGTGGACAAGGTGGAGTTCGTCAACGTAGGCTGGGCCGACTACTTCGTGGTCACCGAGCGCGACGTGGATTTCGCCTGGATCTTCTACGGCTGGACCGGCGTGGAGGCTGACCTGCGCGGCGCCCCACTGAACATCGTCATGCTGCGGGACTGGGCGGCCTGTGTGCCGGATTACTACACGCCGGTCATCGCCACCGGCGAGACCCAGACGCGGGACAAGGCCGACGCCCTGCGGCGCTTCATGCGGGCCACCGCTCGGGGCTACGAGTACGCCACTGCCAACCCGGCCGAAGCCGCTGAGATCCTCATCAAGCACGCGCCGGAAAGCGCTCCTGAGCTGATCCGTCGCAGCCAGGCCTGGCTGAGCCCTGAGTACCAGGCTGACGCGCCGCGCTGGGGCGAGCAGAGCCTGGAGGTCTGGCAGCGCTACGCCGATTGGATGTACGGGCAGGGGCTCATCGCCAACGCCATCGAGGCCGA
>JAAYZY010000169.1 GCA_012514615.1 Chloroflexota bacterium
CCGCCGCCGCCGCTCGGGGGTTGCTGCTCGGCGGGCTGCGTTGGGGCTACCGCTGGGTGGACCGTACCTTCCCTCGGGAGACCAAGCAGCGCTTGGCCCGGCTGGTGCCTGGGGTGCGCGGTCGTCTGGAAGGGTCCATGACCTTCCAAGGGATCGACTGGCCGCAGACGCAGGCCTATGCCTTTGGTGCCCGAGACGACCTCTGGCTCAACCTCCAGGGGCGGGAGCCGCAAGGCGCTGTGTCGCCTGGCGCTGCTTACGAAGCGCTGCGGGACCTGCTGCTGGAGCGGCTGGCCGCCACCCAAGACACGGCTCGCGACGAGCCGGTGGTGGCCTGGGCCGTGCGGCGTGAGGAGGCCTATCACGGTCCCTTTGTGGAGCGGGCCCCTGACCTGCTCATTCAATGGCGCACCGATTTCGTGCTCAGCGGTCTGCATCTGCCTCAACTGGGCCAACCCAAAGAGAAGCCCACTGTGTTAGCCCCCAGCTTGAACAACGGCGGGCACCGTCCACATGGCATCTTCGTGCTGGCGGGGGAAGGCGTCTGCCGGGGAGTGCAGCTGCCAGAAGCGCAGATCATCGACCTAGCGCCCACCATCCTCCACCTGTTCGGCGTGCCGATCCCCGCGGATACGGATGGACGCGTCCTGCGTGAGGTGTGGGCGCCAGACCACGAACCCCGCACGCGCGCAGAGCAGCGCGCGTCCGCGCCGGCCGGGCAGGGCGATGGGGGGGCCGACTACTCGGAGGAAGAGGCTGAGCTGATCGCAGAACGCCTGCGCGGCCTGGGGTATGTGGAGTGAGCGAGGCAACTGGGGGACGCTGATGCGCATCGCCATAGACGTGCACATGGTTGGCGAACGAGAGACGGGCAACGAGACCTACACCCTGAACCTGGTGCGCCACCTGCTGGAGCTGGATACGTCGCACCGGTTCGGGCTCCTCACGCCGCACCCAGAGCGCCTACTAGAGCGGCTTTCGCTGCCGCCCCACGCCGAAGTGCTGTCGGTTACGCCTGCTCAGTCGCTGCTGCGGGTGCCTCTAGGCCTCCCTCTGCGGGCTTGGCGCTGGGGCGCCGACGTCCTCCACGTCAACTACGTGGCCCCGCCGTTCTGCCCTTGCCCAGTGGTGGTCACCGTCCACGATATCAGTTACGAGTTTTTCCCACAGTTCTTCTCGCCTCGGGACCGCCGCATGTTGGGGGCCATGGTGCCGTTCAGCGCGCGACGGGCGGCCGCGGTCATCTCCGTGTCGGAGAGGACGCGGGAGGACCTGATGCGCGTTTACGGGATCCCCAGGGAGCGCATCGCGGTCACACTGGAGGCCGCGGCTCCGGGCTTCGCCCCGGTCACCGAACCGGCGGTCCTGGAGGATGTCTGCGCCCGCTACGGGATCCGACGCCCCTACATCCTGGCCCTGGGCAACCTGCAGCCGCGCAAGAACATCCAGCGCTTGGTGGAAGCGTTCGACCTGGCGCGCCGTCAGTGCCGGCTGCCGCACCAATTGGTGGTGGCTGGCAAGGCCCAGTGGCGGGAGTCTGAGGTCTACCACACCATCCGAGAGCGGGGGCTGCAGGACGAGGTTGGCCTGCCCGGCTATGTGGCTGACGCTGACCTGCCGGCCCTCTACAGCGCGGCCGACTGCTTCGCCTACCCTTCGATCTACGAGGGGTTCGGCTTGCCGCCCTTGGAGGCGATGGCCTGCGGGACGCCAGTCCTCAGCTCCCAGGCCGGTGCGCTGGGCGAGGTGGTGGGCGATGCAGCGGTGGTCGTGGACCCCACCGACGTGCCGTCGATCGCTCAGGGGCTGACGCGGCTCTTGACCGACCGGGGCGTGGCCGATGACTACCGGCGGCGCGGCCTGGAGCGGGCGGCCATGTTCTCTTGGGCGCGCCTGGCCCAGGAGACGCTGGAGGTGTATGGGCGTGTGGCGCGGAAGGCTGGCTGAGGCGGCAGGCAGGGCCTGGACCACGCCGGCAGGGTTGCTGGCGCTGCTCGTTCTGGGCCTGGGCCTGCGCCTTGTTGGCATCACCTTCCAGCCGCTGTGGTGGGATGAAGGCTACAGCGTCTACTTTGCCGCCTTGCCCCTGGGAGAGATGGTCCGCCAGACGGCGGTGGACATCCACCCGCCTCTCTACTACGCATTGCTTCACGGGTGGATCGGCCTGTGGGGGCCAAGCGTGTCGGCGCTGCGGTGGCTTTCGGTGCTGGCTGGCCTGGCGGCGGTGCCATTGGCCTTCGCGCTTGGGCGCGCTTGGTGGGGGGCCAGGGCTGGCTGGCTGGCTGGTGCGTTGCTGACGCTGTCGCCCTTTCACATCTACTACTCGCAAGAAGTACGCATGTATGCCTTGGTGGCTACCTTGGGCTTGGCAGCGACTGCGCTCTACGTGAGGCTGTGGCGGGCCGGGAAGGGTGGCTCGCGCTGGGCGTGGGTGGGCTATGGGGCGGCCCTGGCGGCGGCCCTCTACACGCAGTATTTCGCCGCCTTCTTGCTGCTGGCCCATGCACTTCACACCCTCTGGGCGTTGCGGCCCCCCAGCACACGGCGGCTGGCGGTACGCCTGCTGGGGGCGCAAGGGGCGGCTGGGCTGTGCTTCGTCCCCTGGCTGGCCTACGCTGGACCCAAGCTGTGGCTCTACGTCGGCTACAAGGTGGGGCAGGACGCCGACCGGCCACTGGGTCTCTTGGCCTACCTGGGGCGTCACCTGGCTGCCATGGGCTCCGGCCACTGGGAAGGTGGACTCGCGGATGGGTGGTGGCTGGGGCTGCTGCCGGTGGCGTTCACGGCGGTGCTGCTGGCCTGGCCGCGGCGAAGGCATCGCCCTGCTGGCCTACCTCTGCTGGGTCTGCTGCTGGCTGTGCCGTTGCTGGGCGGCTTCCTGGTGAACCAGGCGGCCCCATTTGCTCCGCAGCGGGGCGAGCGGTTGCTCTTGCTGGCAGCGCCGGCCTTCTTGCTGCTGCTGGCCGGGGCCCTGGTTCAGGCTTGGCGGCGATGGCGTCCGCTCTTCTGGGCCGGCAGCGCCGCGCTATTGGCCATCTGGGCGGCGGCGTTGGGGGCGTTCTACACAGTGGAGCGCTATCCCAACGACGATCCCCGCCCCCTGGTGGCGCGGGTGGCGGCCGTGAGCACGAGGGACGATGTGGTGGTCTGCGTCTTCCCCTGGCAGGTGGGCTACTTCCAGGCCTACCACCCCGAGCCCCGGCCGCAGCTTCTGCAGACGCCGTCGCAGGTGTTGCCCCAGGCGGTGCAGTTCTGGGAGGAGGATGCGGCTCGTCGCCAGCGGGATCTGGCTGACCTGCTGGCGACGCACCCACGGGTCTGGCTGCCGGCCTACCTGGCCTCCGGCAGCCCCCTGGAAGGGTGGATGCGGGAGGATTTGGAGGAGCTGGGCCATTGGGCGCTGGCCGAGTGGTACGGCAGCAGCAGCCTCATGCTCTTCGTGGGGCCGGCTGCCGCGACGGCGAACGTGCCGGCGCCCGCTCAGTTCGAAGACCGGCTGCGGCTGGAGGAAGGCTCGCTGGGCCTGGGGCCTACCGAGACCGGCCGGGGCGTCCTGCGAGCCGAACTGACGCTGCGGCCATTGGCCCCCTTGGCCGATGGTACCCGTCTGGTGCTGCGCCTGCGGGACGACGCCGGCGACATCCCCGCGCAGTGGGATTGGGAGCCTAGCCATGGCCTGCAGCCGTTCCCGTCGTGGGCGGTGGGGGCGACAAGGCGGGTACGCCTGGGGCTGTTGACGCCGGCGGGCCTGGCCCCAGGCCTCTACCGTTTGGAGGCGGGGGTGGCCGACGGCCTGACTGGGCAGGAGCTCTCGGCGCGGGATGGGGTTGGGCAGGTGCAGGGGACCGGCTGGCCCCTTGGCCAGGTGTCCCTGAGCGAGCCGGACCCGCCGCTGAGCCCGGCGGCGCTGCCGGTGGCGTCGCCGCAGCGCAGCGACCTGGCCCCACCCGGAAGTGGGGCGGCGGTGCGGCTGTTGGGGCACAGCATGCCAGCCCAAGCGGTGGAGACCGGTTGGGAGCTGCCGGTGAGCCTGTTTTGGCAGGCTCTTTCCGGCGGCGGCCAGGAGGCGGTGGTCTTTGTGCAGGGGTTGGACGGACAGGGGCAGGTGCGTTTCGCCCAGGAGGTGCAGCCGGCCCAAGGGCGATACCCGACCAGCCGCTGGCGGGAGGGTACGCTGGTGCACGACCTGCACCGGCTGACCCTGCCGGCCGACCTGGAGGCCGGCAGGTATCGGCTCATTGCCGGCCTGCTGGACCCGGCTACCCGCAGCCGCTGGGAGGTGGAATCCGGCGCGGGGCGGGGGAACGATGTTGTGCCCCTCGGTGAGGTGGAGGTGACCACTCGCCTGCACATCTGGGCCGAGCCCACGGCGAGCAGCGCCGCCTCGGCCACCTTCGGGGAGCGATTGCGCCTAGTGGGCTACGACTTGGACGGCGGGACCCTTCGCCCCGGCGGGCAGGTGCGGCTCACGCTCCACTGGCAGGCGCTGGCGACGCCGGCTGAGTCCTATGCAGTCTTCGTGCACCTGACGGCGGCAGACGGCTCCTTGGCGGCCCAGGATGACCACCTGCCGGGCGACGGCTTGCTGCCTACCCCCGGCTGGCTGCCGGGGGAATACGTGGCCGATGAGCATCGGCTAACGGTGCCTCCCTGGGCAGGGCCGGGGGCATACCGCCTGTGGGTAGGCTGGTACCGTCCCTCCGATGGCCAGCGCCTGCCGGTGACCAGCGACCGCCTTGTGGTGGGCGACGCCCTGTGGCTGCAGGACCTTGTTGTGGAGGCGCCCTGAGCCTCTCGAGCTGTCGGCGCAGTTGGATGTTGGGGGAGGCATCTTGTTCGAGCTAACCATCCTCTGTCAGGATACCGGCACCGAGGCGCGGGTAGGTCGTTTCACCACGCCGCATGGGACGGTGGAGACCCCGGTCTTCGCGCCGGTGGGCACGCAAGCCACGGTGAAGACCCTGTCGCCGCGGGAACTGCGGGAGCTGGGGGTTTCGCTCATTCTCGGCAACAACTACCATCTCTACCTGCGGCCCGGGGCA
>JAAYZY010000170.1 GCA_012514615.1 Chloroflexota bacterium
CGCTCTTCAGTCAAGCCGCGCATCCCTGCACCCAAGCAGCCGCTGGATCTACTTCCCGGCGGCCAAAGGAAGGCTAACAAGGAATGGTCGATGGCAGGAGAGGCGCCATCGACCACCGTCGTCATGGAAGCTATGGAACTCCCGGGCGGAAGCCGGCTGGCTGGGCCAGCCACACGTCAGTCGGGGCGAGAGGATTTGAACCTCCGACCACTTGAACCCCATTCAAGTGCGCTACCGGTCTGCGCTACGCCCCGTTGCTGCCCCGCATTATAGCAGACCCCCCGGGATTTGGCAAATGGCCCGCCCACTGGGGAAGCCGCCAGCCACCAGGGGGCGCGGGCATCGCTCTTGCACGAAAGAAGGGGCGACCCCCTGCTGAGGCACGATCGCCGGGGATTGCGCCCGCGGCCCAGACGTGCTACCATGGGCCAGGAGCGGGTTCTGGGAGGTGCAGCATGGCGGACATCGTAGAGGCGTGGCACAATGGGCGCAGCGACCTGAAGCGCCTGTGGCGGCGCTGGGCCCGGCGTGGAGGGCGCCCGATCTTGGGGGTGGCCCTCAGCGGCGGCGGGGCGCGGGGCGTGGCCCACATCGGCGTCATGGCCGCCCTGGAGGAGGCCGGCATCCATCCGGACGTCATTGCCGGCACCAGCGCTGGCTCCATCGTGGGCAGCTTCTGGGCCGCCGGCTGGGGGAGCGACCGCATGCTATCGGAGGTGAAGAACCTTCACTGGCGAGAGTTCCTGCGCCCACGGCTGCCAGAACCGCTGGGCCTGGTGGACGGCCAACTGATCGAAGAGATGGTCATCCGCCGGCTGGGACCCCTGCGCATCGAAGATCTGGAGATCCCTTTCACCGCCGTGGCGGCCGACCTGCTGAGCCGCGAGCCGGTCTACTTCCGCGAAGGGCTGGTAGCTCGGGCCCTGCGCGCCAGCAGCGCCTTGCCGGGCATCTTCACCCCCTACCAAGACGCCACCGGTCGCCTGCTGGTGGATGGCGGCATGGTGAACAACCTGCCGGTGGAAGCTGCACGCGCCCTGGGCGCCGACCTGGTGCTGGCGGTCAACGTGAGCGGCGCCGCCGAGAAGGTGCAGCAGCCGCCCCAGAACATCTTCGACGTACTGGAGTACTCATGGATGATGCAGCGAGGCACGGCTGCCTACCACGGTCGGGACCCAGACTGGCACGTGGTGCCCAAGATCCCGCGCTTCGGTCTGCGAGACCTCCTGGAGCGGGCCGAGGAGATCGCCGAATCCGGCTACCAAGCGGTTCGGCCGGTGCTGCCCCAGATCATCCGGGAGTGGCGGCCGCTGCTGCCCGTGGAGACGGCCGATCCTGTGCCCCCAGAGCGCTGAGTGCGGGCAACAAAGGGCCGGGGTTCCCTACGTGAGCCCCGGCCGCTGCCGCCCCAGGCGGCTCAGCTTCCACTGCGTCGGTCAGGCGCCCAGGAGCTCCCGGCTGCGCTCCACCGCTGCCGACGCGTTGGAGGCGTAACCGTCCGCCCCAATCTCCTCAGCGAAGCGCTGCGTGACCGGGGCGCCGCCCACAAGCACCTTCAGCCCCTGGCGCACGCCGGCTTCTTCCAGCGCGGCGATGGTACCTTTCATCTCCATCATGGTGGTGGTCAGCAGAGCCGACATGCCCAAGAGCTGCGGCTTGTGGGTCTTCACAGCCTCCACAAAGGCGGCTGGGCCCACGTCGGCGCCCAGGTCCACCACCTGGAAGCCTGCCCCCTCCATCATCATGCCCACCAGGTTCTTGCCGATGTCGTGCAGGTCGCCCTTGACCGTACCCAACACCATCAGGCCACGGGAGTGCGACGCCCCTTCTGCCAACAACGGGCGCAGCAGAGCCATGGCCGCGTGCATGGCCCGGGCTGCGATGAGCACCTCCGGTACGAAGAGGATGCCCTCCCGGAAGTCCTTGCCCACCGCGTCCATCCCGTGAATCAGGCCGCCATCGAGGATCTGCTGTGGATCGCGGCCCCCGTCCAGGGCCTCTCGGGTCAGCGCAGCCGCTGCCTCGGCGTCGCCATCATAGATCGCCTGCCCCAGCTTCTCCAACAACTCCATCGGCTCGACTCCTTCTTCCTACTCGTTCTGGGTGAGGATAACCGCAAGGCCGCGCTCTGGCCGCGGCCAGAACACACACAAGGCCCATTATAGCCCCTCGCAGTCGGATGTCAAATGCTCCACCGCCTGGCTAATAGTGCAGTCGCCTGTCTACCTCGTTGAGGAGCGGTTGCCCGCCCAGGTAGCGCCGCACGTTCTCGGCGAAGAGGAGCATGGCGTCGTCGTCGTAGGTGAGGCTGAACCCCGATACATGGGGCGAAAGCAGCACTCGGTCAGGGTCCAGGTTCCAGATGGGGCTGTCCGGCGGCAGCGGTTCTTGGGTGAAGACATCCAAGGCCACGCCGGCGATGCGCCGCCCCTGCACGGCCGCGATCATGGCGGCCTCATCCACCAACTGGCCACGGGCGATGTTGATGAAGTAGGCGCTGGGCTTCATGGCCGCGAACTCGGCCGCCCCCACAAAGGCACGGGTCGCTTCGGTGAGGGGCAGCGCCAGCACGACGAAGTCGCACTCGGCCAGCATGGCTAGCCTCTGCTCAGGGCCGAAGAAGCGCTCCGGCAGAGCCCCCTGGGGATCGCCCAGGCCGTCCGGCACGTAGCCGCGGTCGGCGCGGTGCAGCGGGTTGAACTTCAGAGCCAGGATGCGCATGCCAAAGGTCGCCGCCAGGCGCGCCACCTCACGCCCGATGCTCCCGTAGCCCACGATGCCCACCGTCAGCCCCCGCAACGACCGCCGAGCGAAGCGCTCCCGCCGGTTGCCCGGCCATTGGCGCGCCTGATGCATGGCCTTGGCCTCAGCGAAACGGCCGTTCAGATAGAGGATGCTCCCCAGCACCCATTCACCGATGAACGGAGCGTGGATGCCGCTGGCGGTGGTCACCAGCACAGCGGAGTCAGGCGCAAGGGCCGGGTACCCCAGCAACCCGTCGGCACCGGCTTGGTGCAACTGCACCCAGCGCAGCGACGGCGCGCCCGCGAGGTCCCGGGGCACGTGAAACGACCACAGAATCTCCGTCTCAGGCGTCAGAGCGGCCGTCACCTCTTCCTCGTTGCGGCAGGTCTGCTGGCGCACCCGCAGACGGGGAGAGAGGCCCCGCACCCGCTCCAGCAGGCACTCCTCCAGACGCAGGGTGGAAAGGATATGAATGGGTTGGGTATCCATGGGCAAACCCCCGACAGCGAGTTGACGACGATTATACCTGAAGCCCCCTCCCTGCGCCAGCCCCACACGCGCAGCGTGACCTACCCGATGAAGGCAGGCCACGCCGCACCCAGAAAGGAGGAAGAAGATGAAACCACAGCGCCGTCAGTGACGGCGCCGCTGGAAGCCCCGCGCCGTTGCAGGTTCCATTTCACATTATATGATCTTTTTCACAGTTGTCAAATCGGTTGGGGAGTTTGGACCGCTTGGGGGAGTGCAGCCACGGTGACCGGCCGCAGCGAACGGGCAGGCAGAAGATGGGCCCTCTCAGCGCCGCAAGAAAGCCGCGTCCTGATTCTCTTGCTCCGCCTGCCACTGACGGGGGTGAGTCTGAGGCAGAACCACCCGCACGGTGGTCCCTCGGCCGTCTTCGCTCTGGATGGCGATGGACCCAACGTGGCGCTGCACAATGGTCTGCGACACATACAGCCCCAGGCCGGTGCCGCTGCCGCGGCATTTGGTGGTGAAGAATGGCTGGAATAGGCGAGGCAGCACCGCTGCGGGGATGCCGCAGCCGCTGTCGGTGACCTCCAAGCAGACGAAGCCGGGATCCTGGTCGCGGTAGAGACGCACTTCCAAGCGGCCGCCTTGGGGCATGGCCTGGAGTGCGTTGTTCAGCAGGTTCACCACCACCTGCTCGATCTCGCCGGGGATGATCTCCACCCGCGGGAGGTCGGCCTCGTAGAGGCGAGCAATCTCCACGCGCTGGCGGCGGAACTGTTGCTCCCGCAGGGCCAACAAGCGGTCCAGCAAAGCGGCCAGATCCAAGCATTCCATCGCCCCGGCGTCGCGCCGCGAGAGGTCTAGCAGGTGCTGGGCCAGCTGGGCGATCCGGCCAGACTGCTCCCGGATGCGGTCCACATCGCGGGCCAGCGCCGGACGGTCATCCACCATGCGACGCACCAGCGAGCTGTAACCCAGGACGCCGGTGAGCAGGTTGTTGATCTCGTGAGCGTAGGTGGCCGAAAGCTGACCCACCATAGCCAAACGCTGCAGGTGGAGCAGCTCATCCTCGTCCAGGGTAACCTTACCCACCGGTCACGCTCCTAGCTCAGGTGAATCGCCAGCGGGGTCTCCACCACATGGGCTGGATGGATGCCGCGCCCGACACGTTGGCGAAGCGCCGACGGC
>JAAYZY010000171.1 GCA_012514615.1 Chloroflexota bacterium
CTGGGCAGGGACACCGAGAGATACTCTTGGGCGTACCGCGCTCGCAGCGCCTGCACCAGCTCGCCGATGCGGCGGTAATCGCTGCTGCTCAGGGAGACCAAGGCCAGCTCGTCGTAGCCGGTGTTGCGCACCAGCTGCTCCACCGCCTCCACGATCTCCTCCAACGGGCGCTCCCGAACCGGCCGGTAGGTGAACCCGGCGTGGCAGAAACGGCACCCTCGGGTGCAGCCGCGCTGGATCTCCAGGGTTGCCCGATTGTGTACCACGTCGAGATGGGGCACCACCGGCTTCACCGGCGGGGGCGGCAGCCGCCGCACCACCCGCCGCGCCACCCGCTCTGGCACGTCCGCGAACCGCGGGCGCACGGCGACGCCGCCCTCGTCCGCCGTGTAGAGCGAAGGCACGTAGACGCCGGCGATGCCGGCCAGGCGTCGCAGCAGAGCAGAGCGCCCGACGCCGTCTGCCTTCCAGCGCCGCACAGCCGCCACCACATCCAGGATCGCTTCCTCGCCTTCGCCTACTACCACAGCATCGTAGAAGTCGGCCATGGGCTCGGGGTTCGTGGCGCTGCCGCCGCCCACCAACACCAGGGGGTCGCCCTCAGCCCGTTGGTCGGAGCGCAGGGGGATGCCGGCCAGGTCCAGCAGGTTCAGCACATTGGTGTAGAGCTGCTCATAGGGGACGGAGATGCCCACCACGTCGAAGTCCCGCAGGGGGCGGTGCGATTCCAGGGTCCAGAGCGGCGCGCCCGCCGCGCGTATCTCAGCCTCCATGTCCACCCAGGGCACATAGCAGCGCTCGGCCAACACGTCCGGCTCTCGGTTCAGGATGTCGTAGAGGATCGCCAGCCCCAAGTTGGACATGCCGATCTCGTAGATGTCGGGGAAGGCCAGAGCCACCCGGACGGAAGCGGTCTCCCAAGGTTTGCGTACCTGGTTCCACTCGCCGCCAACGTAACGCCCGGGCTTGGTCACCCGCGCCAGCATCTCCTCCAGTTGCCGTTCCCCCATCCTCAGGCCCTGTTGCGCCATCTGCCCTCCCTTCACGAAGGGCCATTATACGGCCGATCGCCCCCCCAGTCAACCCCTGCCGGTTCGGGTGATCTCATTGCGGCAGAGGTCAGCTCGCCCCATAGGTTATGTCTACCTGGTCTATTGACTTTGCGCCTGGGCCGTTGTAAAATGGAGATGGCTCCGCTCTGCGGCGCTCCACAGCTTGGGCCCCTGTCGCGATCGAGAAGGAGACGCTCCCATGCCATGGGCCATCTGTCCATCATGCGAGTCCCGAATCCAGGTTCCCCGGGCCGCCCTGCTGGGCGATCAGCTTGAGTGCCCGGAGTGCGCGGAGCTGGTGGAAGTGATCAGCCTCCAGCCGCTGGAGCTCGACTACGCCTACGTCGACGAAGACGACGAAGACGCAGACCCCTGGGAGTGGGATGACGACGAGTTGGAAGACGACGAGATCGAGGTCGACGAAGAACCGGTTGAAGACGAAGAGGAGCTAGCGGAGACAGACGAAGAGCTGTAGCTCCAGCGCCCCTGAACAGTGCTATCCCCCTCAGCCATGCCTGGTCCCGCAGGGTTGCCCTGCGCTGGGGCAAGCCCTGCTGCGGCGTCGCCCCCACGGCCCGCCCTCCACACAGCCAGAAGAGTGTTTGCCATTTTGCCCAAGAACGTGTACACTACGCCTTGGAGGTGACCTTGGTCAAGATAGCCCCATCCATTCTATCGGCCGACTTCGCCCGCTTGGGCGAGCAACTGTGGGAGACAGAACTGGCCGGCGCCGACTACGTCCACGTTGACGTGATGGACGGGCGGTTCGTACCCAACATCACCGTGGGGCCGCTGGTGGTGGCGGCAGCGCGTCAGGCGACCCACCTGCCGCTGGATGTCCACCTGATGGTCGAGGAACCGGAACGCCACGTTGAAGCGTTCGTGGAAGCCGGCGCAGACGTGCTCACCGTGCATGTGGAAGCTTGCACCCATCTGCATCGGCTGGTGCACCGCATCCGCGACCTGGGCGCCCGGCCGGGCGTCTCACTGAACCCCTCCACGCCTGCCGGCGCACTGGAGGAGATCCTGGGCGACGTGGATCTGGTCTTGGTGATGACGGTCAACCCCGGCTTCGGGGGCCAGCAGTACATCCCTCAGATGCTGGGCAAGGTGCAGCGCATTGCAGGCTGGGTCAAAGAGCGGGGCCTGACCACGGAATTGGCGGTGGATGGGGGGATGACCGCCAAGACGGCGCCTGCCGTGGTCCAAGCCGGGGCAACGTTTCTGGTGGCCGGCTCGGCCATCTACGGAGCGCCGGACGGGATCGCTGCAGCCCTGTCTCGTCTGCGGCAGGCAGCAGAGGGAGCGCTACAAGCAACAGGCCGACAGCCTTGAGGCTGCCGGCCCACCGCCGAACGCCGCTGGTTGCTAGCGCTGCGCGGCCGCCGCTAGCCCTGGGACTTGGTGAGGGTCTTCAGACACTTGGCGCAGATGGAAACCCGCTTGGGGCGTCCGTCTTCCATGATGACCCGTTTCTGGATGTTCATCCGCCACTGCCGCTTGGTCTTGACGTTGGAGTGGCTGACGTTGTTGCCAAATTGGGGCCCCCGGTTGCAGAGATAACACTTGGCCATCGTTTCGATTCCTCCACGGTTCTTGAGGTGGCCTTGGAGGCGCACCCCGTCCCACAAATGGATTGCATTCTACCACACGGGACCGGTTCCTGCAACCTGGAAACCCCACATGGTGTTGTACTACCTTGAGAGAAGGGTGCTGGCTATGACTGACAAGCCCTCGATCCCGGGCAAAGTGGAGATCAGCCCGATGGCCATCGCCACGGTGGTGAGCCAAGCGGTGCTGACCTGTTATGGCGTGGTGGGCATGGCCTCGCGCAACTTGGCCGATGGCCTCGTGGAGATACTGCAAGGCGACAGCTCCCGACGTGGAGTGGAAGTCACCCTGGTGGACGAAGAGGTCATCATCGACCTGCATCTGGTGCTGGAATACGGCGTGCGCATCGTGGCCGTGGCGGCGAACGTGATGAGCACGGTGAAGTTTGTGGTGGAACGCACCGTGGGTGTGCCGGTGCGGGAAGTGAACGTCCACGTGCAAGGGCTGCGGGTAAGCGATCGTTCGCGCTAGGCCGCCCCTCGTTTGACCGCATATCAAGGAGAGTCGGAGGATCAGATTGTCGCACGAGTCCGCTCCTGAGGAGCGCATCCACACGCCGAGCTGCAGCCCGCAAGCTCGGCCCTTGCTGCACTGTGATGGAGCCACGTTCAGGGGGCTGGTGGGCGCGGGCATGGTCTGGCTGGAGCGCCAGGCCGACGCTGTGAACGCGCTCAACGTGTTCCCCGTCCCGGACGGGGATACCGGCACCAACATGCTGTTGACTCTGAAGTCAGCTTGGGCCGAGGCGGCCAGCCGCTCCGAAGACGGCGTAGGGCCGCTGACCCATGCGCTGTCGTACGGCGCGCTGATGGGGGCCCGGGGCAACTCCGGCGTGATCCTCTCGCAGCTTCTGCGCGGCTTCGCCCGCTCGCTGGAGGGGCAAGTCACTTTCGACACGCAGTTGTTGGTGCAGGCGCTCAAGGAGGCCAGCGCCACAGCCTA
>JAAYZY010000172.1 GCA_012514615.1 Chloroflexota bacterium
GGCTACGAGATCAGCGTGCCCGCCACCAAGACGTTCGTCAACCAAGCGGTGCTGTTCCTCTACCTGGCCTACCGCTTGGCCGGGCGCGGGTCGCAGCCGCTGGACGCCCTGCCAGCCCTCCTGGCCCAGACCCTGGAACAGGCCAACGGTTCGGCTCGGCAAGTGGCCGCCTACCTGGACCCCTGGCCGGCCATGCACTACCTGGGGTACGGCATCACCCATCCCATCGCCCTGGAGGCCGCGCTGAAACTGAAGGAGATCACCTACGCCCATTGCGAAGGGATGCTCTCCAGCGAGTTCAAGCACGGCCCCCTTTCGGCGGTGCGGGACGGCTACCCGGTGCTCTTCGTCACTGCGCCAGGCGACGAAGCCATGACCATCAGCCATGTCAACGAGGTGACCACCCGAGGCGGTCGGGCCATTGCCATCGCCACGGCTCACAGCGGCTTGCAGGCCAACGTCAACGACTACTTGGCGCTGCCGACCGCCGACCGCTTCTTCACGCCGATCCTGGCCGCGGTGGCGGTTCAGATGGTGGCCTACCACATGAGCGTGGGCCGCGGGATTGACCCGGACTTCCCACGCAACCTGAGCAAGACGTTGACGGTGGACTGAGTCTGCACGCTGACCTGCATGCTATCCCAGGCGACCACACCGATCCTGGTTGGGCAGACGTCCAAACCCATGTAAGGAGAGTCTGATGAAAATCGTTACCGACAGTGGAGCAGACCTGTTCCTCCCGGCGGCGGAGATTGCCGACCTGGGCATCCAGGTCGTGCCGCTGACCGTTACCCTGGATGGCGTGTCGTACCGCGAGGGCATCGACATCGAACCGGGCCAGTTCTACAACCTGCTCACGTCGGGCGAGAGCCTGCCGACCACCTCGCAACCCTCGGCCGGCGACCTGGCCGAAGCCTACCGCCGTCTGGCCGGCGCCGACCCCGACATCCTGTCCATCCACATCTCCTCGGGCCTCAGCGGGACGGTCAACTCCGCCCGAGCCGCGGCCGAGATGGTGCCGGAAGCCCAGGTCACCATTGTGGATACCAAGACTCTCTCCGCAGGAGCCGGCTGGCAGGTGGTGGCTGCGGCTCGCGCCGTCAAGGCCGGCTGGCCCAAAGAGAAGATCCTCGCCTTGCTCCAGCGCATCAGCGACGCCACCGACAGCATCTACACCCTGGAAGAGCTCAAGTACCTGATCCACGGCGGCCGCATTAGCCACATGAAAGGGCTGATCGCCTCCGTGCTGCACATCAAGCCGATGATCGGGGTGGAGAAGGTGGGCGGCACCTACGCCCAGTTGGGCCAGGCCCGCTCGTTCAAGCGGGCCGTCAAAGGGTTGGTGGACCTGATGGCCCGCCAGCATGCCCCGGGCAGCGCCCTGCGGGTGCAGGTGCTCCACGCCTACAACCCAGAAGGCGGCCAGATGTTGCGGGATGAGGTAGACAGGCGCTTCGACTGCACGTGGCTGCCCATGGGCCCCATGTCGCTGGTGTTGGGCGCACACACCGGCCCCAGCATGGTGGGCGTGGCCTACGGGCCCCTGGCCGCCTTCGCCGACATCCCCTAGCTGGGGTCTGCGGCCCGGTCGCGCCGCTCAGAAGCAGTTGACAGGTGCTCTTTCCCTGTGCTATACTGGCCCGGCGAGGGCCGTTAGCTCAGTGGAAGAGCACCTGCCTTTTAAGCAGGGTGTCGCGCGTTCGAACCGCGCACGGCTCATCATACTGCCTGTAGTGGCCTCCTTCTCCTTGCACCACTAGAGCTAGTCGTGCAAGGAGAGGAAGGCCGTTTCTCTTCCCAGTGCGCGTTCTGGCTCATCCCAGCCGGCGGTTCGGGGCCGAGCGGGCAGGCGCCGGCCAGCGGGCCCCTTGGGCTCGGCCAGTTCCACTACGGGGTTCACAGTCGGCAGCGAGATAGCAGAGCTGCCACTCTGTACGTCCAACAGTACTTAGGAGGCTTTGTATGAAGCGGGCGCGGTGGCTTTTCATCATAGTCTTGGGTCTCACCTTTCTGGCCCTCTCCGCCCCTGCATCGGCATCTGCCCC
>JAAYZY010000173.1 GCA_012514615.1 Chloroflexota bacterium
AGAGGGGCGGGAGTTCATCGAGATCGCCTGGTGGCAAGCCACCTTCCCCGGCCTGGGGATCTTGCTCACGGTGCTGGGGATCAACGTGACCGGCGACTGGCTGCGGGACTACCTGGACCCAAGGCTGAAGAACCTGAACTAACGTCACAGAGCAGCACACCACCAAGATGCCGCCGCGGGCGCAGAAGGCAAGCTCGGCGCGCCGGTGTGGTTCTCTATGGTGAAGACCCAACGGGAGCGTTCGCATGCGCACACTGATCCAAGGCGGATGGGGGGTGGGCTTCCAGAAGAACGGCCACCACGCCATCCTCAAAGACGGCGTGGTGGTGGTGGAAGGCGACCGCGTGCTCCACGTGGGCCCCAGCTTCGATGGGCCGGTGGACCGCACGGTCGACGCCCAGGGCAAGCTCGTCAGCCCAGGCTTCATCAGCATCCACGGCGTGGCCAACCTGGACATCCAGACCCTGACCCTGGACGCCAAGCGCGACGGCCTCATGACCACCCCAGCCTACGCCCTCCATGGCAAGGGCGACTACGAGCTCTTGGGCCAGCGGAGGCAACACGGAAGCTACGGAGGGGGCGCACCAGCAAGCAAGGAAGCGGCGGTGTGCCCCCTTCTGCTTCTTCCACAGGAAAGGAGTACCTCATGGCCATCCTCAGGCTGCACCATCTGGGCGTCGCAGTGCGAGATGTCGAAGACGCCGCGACCCGCTTCGGGCAGATCTTCGGCTTCGAGATGCCGGACTTCCGCACCGACCCCACCACTGGCCGCGGCGATGCCAAGCTCCTCTTGGGCAACGGCTGCTACCTGCACCTGATGCAGCGGCAGCGGCCCGGCCACCGCTTGACCCACTGGGTGCGAGAGCACGGCGACGGCTTGGAGCATATCGCCCTGGAGACCGACGACATCGAGGCCGACGTGGCCCATCTGCGCCGACTTGGCGTCGGCATTCACGAAGACCGCATCTTGGATGAGCCCAACAGCTACGAGACGTTCATCTTCCCCGATCAGCCCCCCGGCGTGCGCATCGAACTGGTGCAGCAGAAGCCCGACGGCTGGGCCCCGCCGGAGTGCCTGCCTCGCGTCAGCCGCTGGACCGGCGTGCGCCAACTGCACCACGTGGGCGTGGGCGTGCACAACCGAGAAGCCACCTGCGCCTGGTTCGAACGTCTCTTCGGCCTCCAGGCCAGCCACTTCCGAGACGGCCAGAGCAAGGGGATGCAGAACGACGCCCGCATCATGTTTCCCAACGACTGCTGGCTGCACATCTGCCAGAACTGGAACCCCCAGCACCGACTGAACCAGTTTGTACGGGAGCACGGCGAAGGCCCCGAGCACATCGCCCTGGAGACCACCACCGTCGAGGCCGACGCCCAGCACTTCCGCGATCTTGGGCTGCAGCTCTACCGCGACAAGGTCTTCACCCCAGACGATGGGGCCGACGGCTACGAGCTCTTCCTCATGCGAGACCAAGCGCCGATCATGGTCGAAGTGATCCAACCGATGTAGGGACTGCCCTGCCGACATCTGCACACCATAAGGAGAATGGGTCATGCCTGAACCGCCTGCCTGGAAGTTCCAGCAGATCATCAAACCGATGTGGGACCTGCCCAGCGGCCATTGGCTGCTCAAGGGGCGGGTGCTCACCTGCCGCGGCAACGAAGTCATTGAGAACGGGTTCGTGGAGATCGAAGGGGCCCGCATCAAGGCTGTGGGCGCCGGGGCCGACCTGGGCAGCGACATGCTGGACGTGGTGGAGACCGGCGGCACCCTGCTGCCGGGTCTGTTCAACAACCACGCCCACCTGGGCTGGGATGCCATCCACGTGCTGGCGCACCAGTCCATCGGCGACGCGCCGGAGATCACCGCCTACAAGTGCGCCACCAACATGCTCTTCAATCTGAAGGGCGGCGTCACCACCGTGCGCGACCTGGGGATGAAGAAGAGCAACATCTTCGCCAAGCAGGCGGTAGAGCAGGGCATCTTCTTGGGGCCGCGGCTGCTCATCAGCGGCGAGGCCATCGTGCAGACCGGCGGTCATACCTACTGGTGCTGTCGTGAGGCCAGCGGACCGGATGAGATGCGGCAGGCGGTGCGGGAACAGGTGCGGGCCGGCGCCGACTGGATCAAGATCCTGGCCTGCCACGACACGATCGAGTTCACCGACGCCGAGCTGGAAGCGGTCATCGACGAAGCCCACCGCAACGGCCTGCCCATCACCGCCCACGCCACCTTCGACGCCGTGATCTCCCGCGTCGTGCGCTTCGGCGTGGATTGCGTGGAGCACGCCGGCAGCATGTCCGACGCCACCATTCAACTCCTGCTGGATCGTAAAGTGCCCATCGTCACCACCTTCTCGCCTATGGTGCTGCAGAGCGACCCAGAGATCGCCCGCCGTCACGGCC
>JAAYZY010000174.1 GCA_012514615.1 Chloroflexota bacterium
ACCGGGCAGGCTGTGCCCGGCGGCGCATCCAGGATGGCCAACTCACCTGGCTGGCCAGTGAGCCGGGCTTTGAGCTGACGGATGATGGGCACGCCCATGGCTTCCCCCACATTCATGACCCCGTGGGCGAAACGGATCCCTTCAACTACCCCCTCTTCGATCACCCCAGTGACCCGTGTCACTTCGCGGATGGCGCCTTCCGGGCAGTTCAGCATGCAGCTGCCACAGCCATGGCAGAGCTCCGGGAAGATGAGCACTTTGTTGCCCACCACCGCCAGAGCATGGTAGGCGCAGACCTCTGCACAGCGCCCACACAGGGTGCACTTGGCCATGTCGATTTCGGGGGCCAACACGCCCACCTCCTCCCGCTGCATCCACTGGGGGCGCAGGTAGAGGTGGGCGTTCGGTTCTTCCACATCGCAATCCAAGAACAGCAAGGGTGCATCGGCCGGCCGATCAGGCGCCAGAGCCTGGGCCAGAGCCACAGCCACCGTGGTCTTGCCTGTGCCCCCCTTGCCGCTGGCAACGGTGATGATCATCGTCAATCCACTCCTCAGGGCGAGGACGCCGTGCCCCCTTATTCTCGGGTCATGAGCGTCCCGCACTTGGGGCAAGCCTTCTGGTAGCAGGGCTGCCCAACCACATGCGGCTCACGGTGCCCACACTTGGGGCAAACACAGAACCCCTCCGGGCCGGCAGCTTTCCCGCCGCCCATGCGGCCACCCCCGCCCTGGCCGGCGCCGCGCCCAGCTCCTCCGCCGCGCCCGCCGCCAGCGCCCCGGCCACCACCTCGACCGAGCAATCTCCGAATCATCTGTTCACCTCCAGTCATCGGGCCCTCTCAGGCCTCAACCTCTCAACCGATTCAGCCGCCGCTGCGCCTCATCTAGTTGGCGCTTGAGCATCTCCGCCTCATCCTGCAGGCGGCCCACGTCATCCCGCTCGTAGGGCGAATCGCCCGCGGCAGGCGCGGCGGCGTGGTCGTACCCATGGGCGCAAGCCTCCGCGCCGCTCAGGGCCCCGCCCAAGTACTGTTCCACAGCGTAGCGCACCGTGCCGACGGCGCCGGTCACCGACTCGATGCCGAAGCCGCGGAAGAACTCCACTGCCCGGCCGCCCATCCCGCCGGTGAGCATGACATCCACGCACAGGGTGTTGATGAACGCCGGCACCTGCCCTGGCTGATGCTGCGGGTAGAACGGGTTGGCCACGGTCTCCACCGCCTTGACCTCACAGCCCTCCACCTCCACCACCGCGAAGTACGGGCAGCGCCCGAAATGGGGGCTCACCACACTCTGCAGCCCCTCTGCGCCCTCTGATGATACCGCGATGCGCATCGGCTCTAGCCCTCCTTCTCCAGTCTGTCGATCCGCTCCAACAGCACCGCCAACTGCTGACGGAGGTCGGCAGCGGACTGGCGCAACTCGCTTAGCTCAGCTTCCCGGGCCGGCCCAGGACCAGCAACGCCGCCCGCCATTGAGCGTCGCCCCATGCCCATGCCTCTGCCCATGCCAGCGCCCATACCTGCATGGGCAGCCACGTTGGCCTGGCCGATAGCCTGCAAGTTGCCCTTCCCGAACGCTTCCACAGCCTGGCGCACCGTGCCGCCGGGGGTCAGATAGACTTCCACCCCAGCTGCCTGCAACACCTGGAAGGCATTGGGACCAGCGTTGCCGGTGATGACCGCCTGCGCGCCGCGCTCCACCACAAACTGCGCCGCCTGAATCCCCGCGCCGCCACCCGCCGAAACCGCCGGGTTCTCCAGAGCCTGGAAGGCCATGGTCTCGGAATCCACAAACACGTAGTGCGAGCAACGACCAAAGACCGGGCTCGCCGGCGCGTCCAGGTTAGCGCCGCTGGCAGTGACTACAACCTTCATCTCTCTTCTGCTCCTGAGTGGAATATAGGGCTGGGAGCCGGGGGCTCGCCTCCCGGCTCCCAGCCAGCGCGAAGCACCTTACTTGCCGCCTTCCAACTCTTCCAACCGCTTGCTGATGGCGTCCAGCTGCTGCTTCAGTAGGTCAGCCTGCTGCTTGAGCATGTCCGCCTCGTCCTGCGCCATCGGCGTGGGGCCCCAGGCCGGCGCCGCGCCGTAGCGCATCCAGCCCGGCTGGTCGGTGGCGTAGAACTGATGCCGCCAACCACGGGCGCGCCCCAGGCCCAAGCCCATCCGAGGTCCCATGGGGTTGGCATAGCCTGGCGCAGCATACCCGGCGCAGAAGCCCGCGCCGCGGCCGGTCATG
>JAAYZY010000175.1 GCA_012514615.1 Chloroflexota bacterium
GAATAGAGCTTCAGTAGGCGCCAGGCCTCGCGGGAGTCCCGCCACCCTTCCACCAGCGTCTCCTTGTCTTCCAGCAGCTTGTAGGTATCGAAGAAGTTCTCGATCTCCACTAGCCAGTGTTTCTGCAGGTCCTGCAGGTCGTGGATGCCGGCGAAACGTGGGTCAGCCCGAGGCACCCCAAGGATCTTCTCGTCCACGCCCTTCTCGTCCCGCATCACCAGCACCCCAATGGGCACGATCTCCACGAGGCAGCCGGGGAACGTGGGCTCATAGACGATGATCAGCACGTCCAGCGGGTCGCCGTCCGGCGCGCAGGTGTCGGGGATGAAGCCGTAGTCGGTTGGGTAGTGCACCTACGAGTACAGCACCCGGTCCAGCCGCACCTGGCCCGTGTGGTGGTCCATCTCGTACTTGTTGCGGCTGCCTTTGGGGATCTCCACCACCGCCTGCACGGTGTGCAAGGTCAGGGCCCTTCTGGCGTCCATAGCCTGCTCCTCTCCGCCTGCCCCCGCTGCTTGGCCTGGGGTCTCCGTCTCAAGCCTGAGTATACACGCGCCACGCTCAGGCGTCAACCGCCCCACCCGGCGGTTGGGCGCGCCTCGGGCAGGGGCGGCCACCCCCGCGCGGCACAAGCGCTGAACGGGCCAGGTTGCGCCCCGGGGCGTTTTCGAGTACAATGGGGGTGCGGGCCCGCCTCGACTGGGGGTCCGCCCCACGGCCTACCCTCTGCAACCGCAGTTGCCAGATCGCCTTACGTCCATCGAGGCACGCCCAGGCTCGCCTGCCGGTGGGCCGGCAGGATGCTTCTCGCCCCGGCGTCGGACGCCCCTTTCGCCAGGGCTGAGCGTTCCAATCCATCCGATGCGACCACATACACATAGCTCAAGGAGAATGCGATGCCCAAAGGAGGACCTGCCTTCACCGCCATCGGCGCCGGCCACGGCGGGCGACCTGGCCTCACGGGGGTTCCGCACCCGGCTGCACAACCGCACCTTCGAACGGATCGAGCCGATCCATCTGCGCGCGGCATGGAGCTGGAGCCTGAGCGGGGCGACCGCTTGTTCGGCCCGTTGGAGGTCGTCACTGACGACATGGCCGAGGCCATCGACGGCGCGGACGTCCTCATGGTGGTGGCGCCAGCCATTGCCCACCGGGATGTGGCCACACTCTGCGCCCCCCACCTGGCGGATGGGCAAGTCGTCGTGCTGCACCCCGGCCGCACCTGCGGGGCCATGGAGTTCCGCCTCACGCTGCGGGAAGAGGGCTGCCAGGCCAAGGTGGCCGTGGCTGAAGCCGGCGCCTTCATCTTCACCAGCCGCAGCATGGGCCCAGCCCAGGCCAAGATCTTCCGCACCAAGAACTCAGTACCCCGGGCCGCCCGGCCAGCCGTAGACACCCCCTGGGCGCTGGACGCGTTGGGGCTAGCCTACCCTCAGTTCTTCGCTGCGCCGAACGTGCTCTACGCCAGCCTGGACAACAAGGGTGCGGTCTTCCACCCGGCGCTGATCCTGCTCAACTCGGCGCGCATTGAGGCCACCCGCGGCGACTTCCAGTTCTACATGGATGGCGTGACCCCCATGGTGGGCCACGTGCTGGAAGCGATGGACCTAGAGCGGGTCACGGTGGCCGTTTCCTTGGGCATCCGCGCCGCCGCCGCCCAAGAGTGTCTGGAGATGGCCCGCGCCGCCACCGGCGATCCCCTCTGCGAGGCCGTACAGACCAACCCCGGCTACCGCGGCATCATGGCCCCACGCACCCTCAGGCGTCGCTACATCTTCGAAGACGTCCCCATGAGCCTGGTGCCCATCGTGGCCCTGGGCGAGCGCTTCGGCGTGCGCACACGGGCCATCGACTCGGTAGCGCGCGTCGCTTCCATCATGCACCGCACCGACTACTACCGCCGCGGCCGCACCTTGGAGCGGTTGGGGCTGGAGCGGCTCAGCGTGTCCGAAATCACCCGCTATGTGGAGAAGGGGCGATCCTAGCCCACAGCCCGGAGGGGGACCAGATGCCCACTTGGGGTGGGATCGAAGCCGGCGGCACCAAGTTCGTCTGCGCCGTGGGGCGCGGGCCAGGGGAGCTGGCCGCCCAGGAGCGCTTCCCTACCACACAGCCTGCCCAGACGGTAGCTCGGGCCATCGCCTTCTTCCGTCGGCAGGCGCAGCGCGAGCCCCTGGCCGGTCTGGGCGTCGCCTCCTTTGGGCCACTGGATCCGGACCCAGCCTCCCCCACATACGGATTCATCCTGGGCACGCCCAAGGCCGGTTGGTCCTGCACCGACATGGTCGGCCCCCTGCGGGCAGCCCTGGGCGCCCCGGTGGCCATCGACACCGACGTCAACGCAGCTGCCCGGGCCGAGGGCCGCTGGGGCGCAGCCCGGGGCTTGCACACTTTCGTCTACCTGACGGTGGGCACGGGCATCGGCGGCGGCGCTTGGGTGCACGGACGCCCACTGCACGGCCTGCTGCACCCGGAGATGGGCCATGTGCGCGTCCCCCACGACCGCCACGCCGATCCTTTCCCTGGCGTCTGCCCTTTCCACGGCGACTGCCTGGAAGGGCTGGCCTCAGGCCCGGCCCTGCAGGCCCGCTGGGGCCAGCCGCCCAAAGAGCTGCCGCCGGACCACCCGGCCTGGCCCCTGGAGGCTCGCTACCTGGCCCTGGCCCTTGCCGGCATCATCTACACCCTCGCGCCGCAGCGGGTCATCCTGGGCGGCGGCGTGATGGAGCAGGAGCACCTCTTCCCCCGGATTCGAGGAGAGGTGCAGGCGCTGCTGGCCGGCTACACCCCCTCCCCGGCTTTGCACGGCGGGCTGGAGAGCTACATCGTAGCGCCAGGCCTGGGCAGTCAGGCTGGGGTCTTGGGCGCCATCGCCCTGGCCCAAGAGGCCGCCCGGTGAGCGAGGGCCGCTACATCCTCTTCCACAAGCCCTACGGCGTGCTCAGCGACGCCGACGAAACCGACGGCCGGCCTGGCGTGGCAACCTACGTGCCGCTGCCCGGGCTCTTTGCTGCTGGCCGCCTGGACGCCGACAGCGAAGGGCTGCTGTTCCTCACCGACGACGGCCCCCTGGCCCACCGCCTGACGCACCCCCACCACAAGCTGCCCAAGACCTATCTGGTTCTGGTGGAAGGCACGCCAGACCACGCCGCCTTGGCGGCATTGCGCCGCGGCGTGACCGTGCGGGGTCAGCCCACCGCACCTGCCCAGGTGCGGCCGGTGGCCCCGCCGGATCTGCTGCCGCGCCCGCTGCCGCTGCAGGCTCACACCCCCACCTGGCTGGAGATCATCCTGCGGGAGGGCCGCAAGCGGCAGGTGCGCCACATGACCGCCGCGGTCGGCCACCCCACCCTGCGGCTGGTGCGGGTGGGCATCGGGCCGCTGCTCTTGGCCGGGCTGGCCCCGGGCTGTTGGCGCTCGGCCACCCCCCAAGAGTTGCACGCCCTGCGGGCGGCCCTGCGCCTGCCATAGCTGGTGGGCAGACAAACGCCTGCCCACTCCGTAGAGCGGGCAGGCTGGGAAGAGCAGGGATCCCGAGGGGTCAGAGGAGCGCAGTCTAGAAGAAAGTGCGGGCCAGATCGTACAGTTCCAGGTCCACCGTCTTCAGGCGAGACATGGCCTCCTGCAAGGGGACGGCCACGATCTGGCTGCCCTGCAAGGCTGCCATAAGCCCGAACTGGCGCTCCTTGGCCAGGTCGGCTGCCTTCACCCCTAAGCGGGTGGCCAAGACGCGGTCCGAGACGGTGGGCGAGCCGCCGCGCTGCAGGTGCCCCAGCACCACCGCCCGAGCCTCGAAGCCGGTGCGCTTCTCCACTTCCTTGGCGATGGTCTCGGCCAGGCCGCGGCGGTCCAGGCGCACGTGGCCGAACTCATCCTTGGCCCCCAACGATTCGTCGTCGTAGCTGATCTCTTCCACGTCAGCGCCCTCGGAGACGACGATGATGCTGAACGTCTTGCCCCGCTGCCAGCGCCAGCGCACGTGGGCGCAGATCTCGGTGATGCCGCTCTTCACCTCGGGGATCAGGATCATGTCGGCGCCGCCGGCCAGGCCGCCCACCACGGCCACCCATCCGGCGTGCCGCCCCATCACCTCAACCACCAGCACCCGGTGGTGCGAGCTGGCTGTGGTGTGCAGCTTATCCAGGGCGTCAGTCACCGTGGTCACCGCCGTGTCAAAGCCGATAGTGAAGTCGGTGCCGTAAACATCGTTATCCATGGTCTTGGGCACGCCCACAACCGGCACGCCCCGCTCGGAGAAATGGCTGCCTACGGTCAGGGTGTCTTCGCCGCCGATGGGGATGATCACATCCAGATGGTACTTGCGGATGGTATCCAGCACCTTCTGCACGTTGGACTCGGACTTAAACGGGTTGGTGCGAGAAGAACCCAGCACCGTGCCGCCCACGTGCAAGATCCCCGAAACCATCTGCTCGGTCATGGGGCTGATGTTGCCAACGATGAGCCCCTCCCAACCGTTGCGGATAGCCAACACCTCGTTGCCGTGCTCCCATGAACGCCGCGTGACCGCTCGAATGGCCGCGTTGAGGCCCGGCACATCCCCGCCGCCTGTCAGAACGCCAATCCTCATCTGTTGCTCCTCCTGAGAGCGCTCCCTCTCTCCCTGCACAGTCAGGCCGGCATGGCTTGGGCACCCCCGGCCAGACAGAAAGGGGGACAAGGCCTTGAGAACGCCTTTGTCCCCCCGGATGCCAGAACACACGGCTGCTTGGGCCGGCCGTCGGCCCAAGCAGCTCGCACGGCTAGGCTGTCGTCTTCTGGAAGGTCAGGTAGAAGCTGGTGTGGATGGTCCAGTTGGGCAGTTCCGGCGTGCCCAAACCCAGGCCCCACACTCGGTCGC
>JAAYZY010000017.1 GCA_012514615.1 Chloroflexota bacterium
CGCCGGCCGAAGTCTCCGCCGCTGCTGCAGGCGCCGCCGGCGCGTCCGCCGACGCGGCGGGGGCATCCTGGCCTTGTGGCTGCTCTGCTTGCCAACCTACCTCGAACTCCTCGCCGTCTACCCGCACGATGGCTGGGGAGGCCGTGAGGTCTTCCACTTCCACCAGATAGGAGCGGCCGTTGATGGTGACAGTGTATCGCTTGAGCACGCCTTCTTCTCCCTCCTCGTCGCTTGGTTATCTACCTAGCGCCCGGGCAGCCAGTAGCTGTTGCGGCCGCCCCGCCGCCATACGTTCACCTGTTGGCCGTGCCCGTTCGCGGCCCTGCCGGGGGCTTTGCCTTGGGTGCCGGCATCATCCGCGGCTTCGGCCAGAGCCAGGGCCAGCCCGATGGCCGCAGCCAGGGCCCGATGGTCGCTGGCTGCCGGGGCGGCAGGCGCAGCGACCGCGGTCTGCGGGCGCGGGCGGAACACCCAAGTGAGCCCGCGGATCGTCAGCATCAGGATGCCCAGGGAGAAGAAGACCAGTCCCATCCCCAGGGCGGTGATGTACAGTCCTTGTACGAACGTCTCTGTCATGCCGCAAGTCCTCGTCTGTTGGCTATGTGGTTGCGGCCAGCCCTCTGCAGGCTGGATCGCGTGAAGCCGCGCTTCTCCCTCAGATGGGCGGCCGGTCAGCCCGTGGCCGGAGGCTCTGGCGGGCCTGTGACGGCGTTCTGGCCTACGCCGCACGCCCCAAGCGACGGGGCAGCCAGCGCCCCCATCCCATCCGCCCTACGAACTGTCCATCCTGCGCCGCCAGTTGGCCCCGCACCAAGACCCACCTGGCCTGCCCCTGCACCGGCCAGCCCTCGTAGGGGCAGTGATCCACCCTGCTGTGCAGCGTCGCCTGGCTCAGGCGGCGCGTCGCCTGGGGGTCCCAAACCACGATGTCGGCGTCCGCGCCCACCTGCAGCGAGCCTTTGCGCGGGTAGAGGCCGAAGAGCCTGGCCGGCGCGGCAGCGCAGGCTTCCACCCATGCGGTCAAAGGCCAGCCCCGTCGCAGCACGCCCTCGGTGTAGAGCAGGGTCGGCCGCACCTCGATCCCGGCTCCGCCGGCGGGCATGGCGGTGAAATCATCGCAGCCACCCGGGCAATGGTAGCGGTTCCAGGGGCAGTGGTCGGTGGCCACTGTCTGGATCTCCCCTGCCAGCAGGGCGGCCCACAGCGCGTCCCGATCCTCCGTCCCCCGGGAGGGCGGCGCGTAGATGTAGGGGGCGGCCGCACCGTCGGGACGCCGGTAGACCTCATCGCTGAACAGCAGGTGCTGCGGGCAGACCTCGGCGTAGGCGACCTGGCCTCGCCCTCGGGCCTCCCTCAGCGCTTTCAGCGTCTGCTGGGCGCTCACGTGCACCAGGTAGAGCGGCGTTCCCACCTTCTGGGCCAGAGCCAGCACGCCGGCTGCAGCCGCGCCCTCGGCCTGCGCCGGGCGGCTGCGAGGCCAGGCGGCCAGAGATCGGTCGCCGCTGGCCAGCAGCCTGCCGCGGGCCTGCTCCAGCATGGCGTGGTCTTCGCAGTGCACCAGCGGCAGCAGCCCCGCGTCTCGGCAGACCTCCAGCAGGCGCTCCATCTCCCAGTCGTCTACCATCAACCCGGGGTAGGTGGTGTAGAGCTTCAGGCTGCCGTAGCCTTCTTGGGCCAGGCTGCGCACCTCAGCCAAGAACGCGTCGTCGGCGCGGTTGCCGGTCAGGTGCAAGGCGTAGTCCACGGCCACGCTGCCGTCAGCGGCGGCGCGGCGCGCGGCTACCGCCTGACGCAGCGTTGCTCCGTGCGCTTCGGCGAAATCGATCACTGTGGTGGTGCCGCCGCAGGCCGCGGCCGCCGTGCCGCTGCCGAAGCCATCGGCCGACACGAGGTCGCCCTTGCCCATCTGGAGATGCACATGGGGGTCCACGAAGCCGGGCAACACCAGACAGCCCCTCGCGTCCAGGGTGTGGGGGGCACGCAGACCCTGCCCCAGGGCCACAACAGACCCGTCGGCGACTCCGACATCGACCTGCTGGATATCGGAAGCGCTGACGACGGCACCGTTTCGGATCACCAGATCCATCGTCTGCTCTCCCATGGCCCGTGGGTGCATCACCCGCGCGATACATTATACCGCAGCGCTAGCCGTGCGGCAAGTCCGGGGGCGCGCGGGCGCGTCGGGGGCGGCGGCCGGCTCCTCTCCTGGGGCGGCGGTTGACACACCTCCAATCTTGGCTATAATACCGGTGTGGAACTCGCAATTTGCAGCATTGGAGGCAGGGAGCAGTGCAGGAGAGTCAGCAGAACGAAGGACGCCCTCGTCCGCCAAGAGTGATCAAGCGGCTCAGCCAGGGCATGAAGTTCGAAGGCACCGTGCGCAGCGTGGCGGAGTTTGGCGCTTTCGTGGACATCGGGGCGGGGCGCGACGGCCTGGTGCATGTCTCGGAGATGTCTCGCCGCACCGTCGCCAAGCCCAGCGACGTGGTCAAAGAGGGCGACAAGGTTACGGTGTGGGTGAAAGACCTGGACCGAGAGCGCAACCGCATCAGCCTGACCATGGTCGACCCGGAGACGCCAGGAGCCGAGACGCTGCAGGTGGGCGCCACCGTGCGTGGGCGCGTGACCCGCATGATGCCCTACGGTGCGTTTGTGGATATCGGCGTGGAGCGGGACGCCTTGCTGCACGTGCGGGAGATGGGCGATGGCACGGTGGAGCGGCCGGGCAGCGTGGTGCACCCGGGCGATGAGATCGACGTGCGCATCGTCAACATCGACGCCCAGCGCAAACGGATCGACGTCAGCATCCGCACGCCGGGCGAAGACGAAGACGACGACTTGATCCAGGCGGTGGAGCAGCCGGAAGAGGAGTTCGGCCTGACCCCGATGCAGTTGGCCATGGAGAAGGCCCTCCAGCGCCAGCAGAAGGCCGAGCGGCCGCGGAAGCGCAAGAAGGAACGCCCGGCGGCCGATACGGAGATGGACGAGATCATCCGCCGCACGCTCGAATCGCATCGCGAGTCCTAAGAGCGTCCCTCCGCCGTCAGGCTTGGGGCGTTCGCCGTATCGCAAGAGGCTCTGAGGAGGTGCTGGTCGAGTGAGGGCCAGCGCCTCTTTTGTCATGCCCGAGCGCCGAGGAGCCAGGCAAGCGTATGCAGGTCATCTTGACCCACGAGAACACCGACTTTGACGCCTTGGCGTCTATGCTGGCGGCCTGGAAGCTCTACCCCCAGGCCAAGCCAGTCCTGCCCAAACGCCTCAACCGCAACCTGCGCGACTTCTTGACCCTCTACTGGGAAGAGCTTCCGTTCCTCAACGGCGAAGACCTGGCCCGTGAGACCGTGGACCAGGCCATCGTGGTGGACACGCAGTCCTACGTCCAGGTGCGCGGCATGGGGCCGCACACACGCATCCACATTGTGGATCACCACGAGCCCCCGGCCAAGCTGGCCAATGGAACCACCTTCAGCGGCGACCGGGTGGGCGCTACCACCACCTTGTTGGTGGAGGAGATCACCCGCCAGGACCTGCACCTGACCGATGTGGAGGCGACGTTGCTGGCCCTGGGCATCTATGAAGACACCGGCGGCTTCACCTACCTGGGCACCACCCCGCGGGACCTGCAGTGCGCCAGCTGGCTGCTGGGCCACGGGGCCAACCTTGAGGTGGTGGTGAGCTTCCTGCGCTATCCCCTCACCGACGCCCAGCGCGAGGTCTACCAGCAGTTGGTGACCCAGAGCGAGCCGTTTGCTTTCGCCGGGCACTCGGTGATCCTGGCCGCGGTGCAAGCGCCCGGCTTCAACGACGAGATCTCCACCCTGGCCCACAAACTGCGCGACCTATTCGACCCTGATGCCCTCTTCCTGTTGGTGGACCTGGGCGACTTCATCCAGTTGGTGGCTCGCAGCAGCACCGAAAACGTGGATGTGGCGCAGATCGCCGAGCAGTTCGGCGGGGGCGGCCACCCCCGCGCTGCGGCAGCGTTCATCCGCGGCTGGGGGCTGGCCGAGGCTCGCCAGCGGCTGCTGGGGTACCTGGAGCGGTTGGTGCAGCCCTCGGTCACCGTGCGGGAGATCATGTCGTACGGCGTCCACACCGTGGCGCCAGAGGCCACGGTGGCGGAGGCGGCAGAGCTGATGCTGCGTTACGGCCACGAAGGCTTCCCGGTGGTGCAGGAGGGCCAGGTGGTGGGGGTGCTGACCCGCAGCGCCATCGACAAGGCCATGCACCACCGTCTGGAGGGCGCCGCGGTGGAGCAGGTGATGATCAAAGGGGCCATCGCCGTGGAGCCAGGCGACTCGGTGGAGACGCTGCAGAACCTGATGATGGAGCACGGCGTCGGCCAGGTGCCGGTGGTGGAAGGCGGGCAGGTGATCGGGATCGTTACCCGCACGGACCTGATCAAGCTCTGGAGCTCGCCCCGGCGAACGCCGCCGCCTGCACAGCGGGTGACCCAGTTGATGCGCGAAGCGCTGACCCCACCGCTGACCGCCCTCCTGCGGGAGGTTGGGCACCGCGCCCGTCGACACAAGGCTCATGTCTACGCCGTGGGCGGGGTGGTGCGCGATCTGCTGCTGGGCAGCCCCAACCTGGACCTGGATCTCGTGGTGGAAGGCGACGCCATCGCCCTGGCGCGGTCCCTGGCCCGGGCCTTCGGCGGCAGGGTGCGCAGCCACGGCCGCTTCGGCACCGCCAAGTGGATCCTGGAAGGCGAGATGAAGCAGTTGCGCCTGGATGGCGAAGAGGTGGATTGGGCCAACCTGCCGGTGCGCTCCCTGGATTTCGTCACCGCCCGCACCGAGTTCTACGCCCACCCCACTGCGCTGCCTCAGGTGGAACGCAGTTCCATCAAGCAAGACCTGCACCGCCGCGACTTCACCATCAACACCCTGGCCATCTCCCTTTCGCCTGACCGCTTCGGCGAGCTGATTGACTTCTACGGCGGCGAGCAGGACCTGCGGCGCGGGGTGATCCGGGTGCTGCACAGCCTCAGCTTTGTGGAGGACCCCACGCGGATGCTGCGGGCGGTGCGCTTGGAGCAGCGGTTGGGCTTCCAGATCGAGCAGCGCACCCTAGAGCTGATCCAGAGCGCCCGCGACCTGCTGGGCCGCACCACCGGCGAGCGCCTGCGCCACGAGCTGTACCTCATCTTGCAGGAGGCCGAGCCGGAGAAGGCCCTGGCCCGCCTGGATGAGCTGACGATTCTGCAGGTCCTTGCGCCGGGGCTGCGCTGCGACGACTGGCTCACCCAACGCTGCCAACTGCTGCGGGCCGAGGTGCACCAGGAACGCTGGAACTGCCCAAGCGTCCCCGATGGGGCCAAGGGGGTGTGCGCCGAGGCGCTGGCCTCCTGCTATCTGGGGCTGCTGGCGGGGCGGCTGGAGGAGGAGGAGCTGGAACGGCTCATTGATCGCTTCCACATTGTGCGGGAAGACACCCAGCTCCTGCGGGAAGGGATCAACCTGCGCCCCGTACGGCGGACCCTGCGGGCCAACCACCTGCGTCCCAGCCAGGTCTACGAGCTGCTGGCGCCGTTCGGGCCGCGGACCCGCTTCTTGGGCTGGCTGCTGGAAGACTCGTGGGTGGCGCGCCAGCGCTTCGAGCTGTTCGAGAGCCGCTGGCAGCGCGTGCGGCCAGCCATCGACGGCGACTACCTCAAGACGACCCTGGGCCTCAAGCCCGGGCCCCTCTTCCGCCAGATTCTGGGCCGTCTGCGGGCCGCCCGTTTGGATGGAGAGGTTCAGACCCAGCAGGAGGAGCACGATCTGGTGCTCCATCTGTTGGGGCGCGGCGGCGAGCTGAAGCAAGGCTGAGCCGAACGGCTCTGGCCCCGGCCCCTGGCCGCGCCCGCCGCGAGCAGCGACGTTTCTCTACTACCTGTGTGACGGAGGAAACCATGTCCGATCAGACCACATCGTCTCCCTATGACCTGATCGTTGTGGGCGGGGGTCCCGGCGGCTACGTGGCCGCCATCCGCGCCCGGCAGTTGGGCGCCCGCGTGGCCCTGGTGGAGATGGAGCGCATCGGCGGCACCTGCCTCAACCGCGGTTGCATCCCCACCAAGGCCATGGTGGCCCAGGCGGAGCTCTACCTGGAGATGCAGCGGGCCGCCGAGTTCGGCATCGACGTGGACGGGGAGATCAGAGTGAACTTCCCGCGCATGATGGCCCGCAAGGACGAGGTCACGGAGACGTTGGTGCGAGGGGTGGAAGAGTTGGTGCGGGCTCAGGGGGTGGACGTCTACCCCGGCGTGGGCCAGCTAGTGGCGCCGGGGCGCGTGCAGGTGACGCCGCTGCCCGGCAGCGAGCAGGCCGAGGTGACGTTGGAGGGGCGCAAGGTGATCCTGGCCACCGGCTCCGACGCGGCGCAGGTACCGATCCCGGGGGTCGACCTGCCCGGCGTAGTCACCTCCCGGGAGCTGCTGCGGCTCACCGAGCAGCCCAAGGCCATGGTGGTGATCGGGGCCAGCGTGGTGGGGATGGAGTTTGCCAGCATCTTCCACGCTCTGGGGACGAAGGTCACGGTCATCGGGCGCAAGACGTTCCTCAAAGACGCCGACCCCCAGCTGGCCAAGCGTTTCCGCACCATGATCAAGCGCGACGGCATCGATGTGACCATCGGCGTAGAGTTCCGCCAGATCGTGCAGACCGACGACGGCCGTCTGCAGGTGGAGTGGGAGCAGAAGGGCAAGGTGGATTCGGCGGTGGGCGATCTGGTGCTGCTTTCCACCGGGCGCAACCCCTACACCGAGGGGCTGGGCCTGCAGGCGCTGGGGGTGGCCATGAAGGGCCGCTCCATCGCTGTGAACGAGCGGTTGGAGACCTCCCTACCCGGCGTCTACTCCATCGGCGATGTGAGCAGCCCTCACCAGTTGGCCCACGTGGCCTCCTACGAAGGGGAAATCGCCGTGCAGAACGCCCTGGGCGGAGCGCACACGGTGGACTACCACGCGGTGCCCGGGTGCATCTTCACCATCCCCGAGCTGGCCAGCGTGGGCCTGACGGAAGAACAGGCTACCGAGCAGGGGATCGCCTGCGAGGTGGCTCGCTTCCCCTACTCGGTGAACGGCCGGGCCTTGGGCATGGGCCAGACCGAGGGCCAGATCCGCCTGGTGGTGGAGCAGGAGAGCGGAGTGCTGCTGGGGATGCACGTCATGGGCGCCCACGCCTCAGACATCATCGCTGAGGGCGCGCTGGCAATACAGCAACGGCTCACGGCAAAAGAAGTGGCCGAGACGATTCACGCCCACCCCACCATCCCGGAGATCGTCATGGAAGCGGCCAAGGCGGCTGCCTTCGGCGAGGCGATCCACTACCGGAAGGTCCGCTAATGACTGACCCGGAGCAGCAAGTGGGCGTCTCCATCGGCACGGCCAGCGTGCTGGGGTTGGCGCGGGTGCGCATGGAGACGGCACCTACCACGGCCTACTTGATGATCGGCGGGCGCTGCACGCGGGCCTGCGGCTTCTGCGCCCAGGCCCGTGACAGCCACAGCAGCGCCCTGAACCTCTCGCGGGTCACCTGGCCGCTCTTCCCGCTGGCCACGCTGCTGCCGGCCCTGAGGGAAGCCGCCCCCTCCGGGGCGGTGCGGCGCGTCTGCCTGCAGGTGACGGCCGGGCGCGGTTCCTACGACGAGGCGCTGGCGCTGTTGCAGGCGCTCAGGGCGACGGTGACGCTGCCCATCAACGTGGCCATCCTGCCGCGGGGGCTGGAACAGGTGGAAGCGCTGCTGGAGGCTGGGGCTGACCACGTGGGCCTGGGCTTGGACGCGGTGACGCCGGCCGTCTACGCTCGGGTCAAGGGACGCCGTTGGGAGGAGGCCGCTGGCTTCTTGGAGCGCGCCGCCCGCCGTTTCCCCGGGCGGATCTCGGTACACGCCATCGTGGGCCTGGGGGAGAGCGAGCAGGAAGCGGTGCAGGCGTTGGGCTGGCTGCACGGTCTGGGCGTCGTCGTCGGGCTGTTCGCCTTCACCCCGGTGGCGGGCACGCGCATGGCCGGCACGCCCCCGCCGCCGCTGGACGCCTACCGGCGGCTCCAGGTGGCGCGACACCTCATCGCCCACGGCCTGAGCCGCGCCGAGACGTTCCGCTTCGACCCGCAAGGGCGCATTTGTCACTTCGGCGTGGACGATCCGGCCGCCCTCATTCCCCAAGGGCAGTGCTTCCGCACCTCCGGCTGCCCTGACTGCAACCGACCCTACTACAACGAGCGCCCCGGCGGGGTGATGTACAACTACCCGCGCCCGCTGACGCCGGAGGAG
>JAAYZY010000176.1 GCA_012514615.1 Chloroflexota bacterium
ACGCCGCCGGCCTTGTTGATCTGCTCGATGGCCATGCGGGCGCCCACGAACTGCATCTCGCCGTATTGCGCAACGGCGCCGGTGACCGGGCCGGCCAGGGCGATCTTGATGTTGTCCGCGGCCAGGGCGTGGGCGCTGCCGGCCAGGGCCATCGCGGCAACGAGGGTGCGCAGATGCTGTGTCGACTTGATCATAGTTGTTCCACTCTTGTTGATTTTTTTGTTGTCTGAAACCACAAGCGATGCCCGGTGAGTGTAGAAGCGAGCCTCCCCGCTTGGGAAGCCGACTCTCACCTTCGAGCGGGCGCAATGCCACTAAAGGTGAACATACCCGCAGTTGCCGGCGCTTCCGAGCGCGACCAAGCGTCGCGGCCCCGGTGTCTTCCGCCGGGGCGGGACGGGTATCATTGCCGCCTCTCAATTCGGTGAATCTCATGTCCGCGCAAGTACAAAGCACTCTCTATGCCAAGTTGTTGGGTGAAACCGCCACCATCGGCTGGCAGGAACTTGAACCGTTTTTTGCCAAGGGCAGCCTGCTCCGGGTGGGCGACGAGCTGGATCTGGTGGCGGTGGCCGAGGCCGTCGCCGAGGATGACCAGCGGCGCGTGGCCGACTGGCTGAGCGCCGGCCAGGTGGAGCGCCTCAGCGCCGCCCGGGCCGAAGACTGGCAGCGCCGCAACCCCTACCTGTGGGCCGTGGTGGTGGCGCCCTGGGTGCTGGTTCAGGAGCGGGCCGGGAGCGCGGCCATGCACTGAGATGGTGCTCCGGGGCCGCACGAACAGCATCGCGGCTGAAGCCGCTCCTACGGAAAACGGCGCCGGGCAAAATATCGGCTGACGCCTAGGCTGAGGAAAGCGCTCCCCGCTCTCCGAGGCCACCATGTTCGAGCCGGGCCATCTGCACCGCGCCAGCCTGCCGGGCATTTCGCCCGCCTGGCATCTCGACCTGCATTACGACGTGCGCCAGGACGACCGGGAAGGGCCGATGCTGTTCTTGCGGATTTCCGGCGATCTGGAAGGCCAACCCTTTGCCGAGGAGCTGCGCCTGCACCGCGACACGGCAATGAACTTCGCCAGCCTGGTGGCCCGCATCGCCGAGCGCCACGGCCTGCCGCTGGCCGAGCACGGCCCCATCCTGCCGGCCCACGAGGAATACGACCGGATGTTCGAGGACATCCGCGAGAAGCTCGCCCTGCGGCCCGGCGAACCGGTGGACCTGGAGCATGTCCAGCAGGACAAGCCACCGACGGTGTGAGGGCAACGCACCGCGTTTGTACACCGCTATTGTAGGAGGGGCTTTAGCCGCGACCGCTCTTCCAGGCAGGCGCGCGCCGTTCGTGCAACTCCCACCCGGTCGCGGCTAAAGCCCCTCCTACGAACTCACCCAGCGCTGCCGCGCCCAGCCGCTGAGGGCATCGACGCCCAGCACCAGCAGCAGCATGGCCAGAATCACCGTGGCCGCCTGGGCTTCCTGGAACAGGCTCAGGCTGATGTAGAGCATCTGCCCCAGCCCGCCCGCGCCGACGAAGCCCAGCACGCTGGCCATGCGAATATTGTTTTCCCAGCGGTACAGCGTGTAGGCCACCAGTTGCGGCCAGACGCCCGGCAGGGTGCCGTAGCAGAAGGCGGCGACCCGCCCGCCTCCGGCCAGGCGCACCGCCTCGGCCGGCTCGGCCGGGGTGTTTTCCAGCGCTTCGGCGAACAGCCGGCCCAGCACCCCGGCCGTATGCAACGCCAGCGCCAGGGTGCCGGCGTTCGGCCCCAGGCCCGCCGCCAGCACCATCAGCGCCGCCCACACCAGTTCCGGAATGGCGCGCAGGGCATTGAGCAGCAGCCGCGACGCCTGCAGCGCCAGCCAGCCATAACGGCCGGAGGCCGGCAGCGCGAGCAGCAGGCCGAGCAGCGCCGCCAGCAGGGTGCCCAAGCCGGACATGGCCAGGGTTTCCAGCGCGCCCCGGCCGATGGCGGCCAGATGCGGCGCGGAGAAATCCGGGGACAGGAAGCCGCTGGCGTAAGCCCCCATCTGCCCGAGCCCGTCCGCGCTGAACAGGTTGGCGAAATCCAGTTCGAGAAAGCGGAAGGACC
>JAAYZY010000177.1 GCA_012514615.1 Chloroflexota bacterium
ACCCGGGGCCACCTGCACCTGCTGCAGGGTGTAGCCCAGCAGGCGGACGCCCTCCCCAAAGCGCACGGCGGCGGGCTGCTGGGCGCGGGCAGCCGCCTCCTGCGGGTGCAGCACGGCAGGCTGCGCATAGGCTGGGGCGATCACCAGGAACGGCGCAGCCGCCGCCGCCGCCAAGAATGCCCCGGCCAGCGCCGCAGCCATGCCGGCGCGCCAGCGACCGCCCATCGGGGTCCAAGCCAGCCACCCCTGGGCCAGCAGCAGGGAGAGCGCCCCCACCGCCGGGTAGAGCAGCCGCCCCTGCGAGCCGGTGGTGAGCAGGGTCCAGCGCACCAGGGCCACGGCCACGGCCCCTGCCCAAGCGGCCAAGAAGACCCACCGGGCCACCGCCCCCCAAGCGCGCCCCCGCAGCAGCCGCAGCAGATGCCAAGCCATCCCCAGCAGACCCACCCCTAACAGCGCATCCCACAGGCGGTAGAGCCAGAAGGGTAGCGGCAGGTTGGTCTGGCCGAAGAGGGCCCAGTAGGACCAGCGCACCCCCTGAGCCTCGGCCCATGCGTCGCCCAGACCGAAGCCCGCAGCGCGCCGGCCCATCAGGTCCAGCATGGACCCTAGGCCGGTCAGGTCGCCGTAGAGGGCCAGGTTGCGGGCGAACCACCACCCACACACCAGCAGCGCGGGCAGGTAGACCAGGCCAGCCCAGCGCAGCAAGCGCTGCCGGCGTCCACCCTGCCAGGCCCGCAGGCCCAGCACCGCCCCTGCCAACGCCCAGAGCAGCAGGCCGCTGAGCTTGGTGAGGGCCGCCGCACCCAGCAGCAGGCCCAGCCCCACAAGTCGCCGGGTCGACGCTTCGGCAGACCAGAGTCGCGCCAGCCACAACAGCGTCAGGGCAGACAGAAAGGCCACCAAGATGTCGTTGTTGACCAGGGCGCTGGTGAAGATGAAGCCCGGCGTCCAGGCAACCAAGGCCATCGCCAGGAGGGCCAACGTCTCCTGGGCCGGGAAGAGCACCCGAGCCAAAGCGTAGGTGCACCAGACGACGCCCGCCCCCAACGCCACCGAGAGGAGCCGCGCCAGGTGCACGGCCAGAGCCACCCCGCGGAAGGGGAAGCCCTCAGCGGGGCGGTGCACCATCATGTTGCGGTTGTCCCGGTAGGGCAGCGGCAAAGGGACGAACTGGGGATTCTCGTTGGCCTGCAGGTAGGCCGCCAGGTCGTTGTCGGGCACCCACCAGATGAGCGCGGCAGCCAAGGCATAGTACAGCGGCGGTTGGCTGGCCTCTTGGTGGGCCAGGTGCGGATACTCGCTCGCCGGCTGGCGGGGCAGCCCTTGGCCGCTGGTCAGATGGTGCACGAAGGCGTAGTGCCAGTTCTCATCGTACCCCTCGAAGAGCGGGGTCACCACGCTGTAGAGCAAGGCCAAAGCCAGGTAGAGGCCTAAGACCCCCCGCGCCGCCCAACGCACCCGCAGATGCCGGCGGGGGGATGGTGGGTTGCAGGTCAACGGAGCCTCCTCCAGATCGCTCACGCGGCCTCCAGGCAGCGAGGGGGCCCGAATCCCTCAGCCCTCACCGCAGCAGCCCCTGAGGCCGACCGGCTACGGGGCGCGCTTCCCATGCCCCCCGCAAGATGACGAAGGGATCATGTCGTACCGGGCGCCATCCCGGTGCACGAACTCGCGGAACGCCCCTTCCCGCCGAAAGCCCAGCCGTTCCATGAGCGCCTGGGAGGGCAGGTTGTAGGCAAACACAGTGCTGGAAACGCGGTGCAGGTTCAGCTCACGCAAAGCGAACTCCAGGGTCAGCGCCCCGGCCTCAGCGCCGATGCCCTGCCCCTG
>JAAYZY010000178.1 GCA_012514615.1 Chloroflexota bacterium
CCAGGTTGAAGACCCCCCACTCCGCCGGCGAGTACGGCCTGAGCGCCTGCTCCACGTCGTCGGACACCGGCAGCAACGCCACGCGGTAGCCGGCCGCGTCCAGGGCCTCGGCGATCCCCTCGGAGCAATGCTTCAGCGATTCCTCGGCCAAGAAGTCCTCTGGCTCTCCTCTTGCCAACTGAGATGTATGGGAGTAGAGCACCACCACGCGGGAAAGGCCCCCGCACGCCACCGGACCCTCCACTTCACCCCCTCAGGACAGAAATCGGGCTGGCCCTGGGCCCCCAGCAAACCCAAGCCGCAGGCAGCCCACACAGCCATTGTACCAGGAACGGCCGCTTCCCACAACTGCAAGCAGCGGCCACACGTGCGGCGGCTCCCCACGCCGCGGCTTGGGCCTGCCGACCGGTTGACGTTGCCCCTGGAGAATGGTATAACGACGATTGTTGCCAACCGAGGTGGTTCGATTCCCTCAAGGGAGCGCCTGCCGATGAAGCTCCTGCTGGCCGCCAACTACGACCTGGACCTGCTGCCCCACCTGCGGCAGCGCCAAGTCTCCGAGATCTACGGCAAGCTGCCGGCCGACATCGTCGGCGGCGGGCGGGCCACCTACATGGCCACCCCCCTGGGCCGTCAGCGCCTGGCCGCCTACGTGGCCACGGCCCACGCCCATGGGCTGGAGTTCAACTACCTGCTCAACGCCGCCTGCCTGGGCAACCAAGAGTGGACCAAGCCGTTTCAGACCCGCCTGAACCGGCTGTTGGAGTGGCTGGCCGAGATCGGCGTGGACACCCTCACCATCTCCACGCCCTACCTGCTGCAGGCGGTCAAGCGACGCTACCCGCAGTTCCGCACCCGCGTGGGCATCTACGCTCAGGTAGACACAGTGAAGCGGGCTCAGTATTGGCAAGACCTGGGGGCCGACGGCATCTGCCTGGAGTCGTTCTCCATCAACCGGGATTTCGAGAAGCTGGAGCGCATCCGCCAAGCCGTGTCGTGCGAGCTGTCGCTCATCGCCAACCACATCTGCCAGCCCAACTGCGCCCTGCAGGTGCAGCATCAGAACGCCTTCGCCCACGCCTCCGGCACGCGGCGCGGCTTCATGGTGGACATCTCGGTCATTCAGTGCAACTTCCGCCGGCTGCGGGACCCCAGCCTGATGATCTCCGCCGGCTGGATCCGCCCAGAGGACCTGCGCCACTACGAGGCGCTGGGGTACCACAACTTCAAGCTCATCGAGCGCAACATCCCCTCGGCGGCGCTGCTGCGCCGGGCCCAAGCCTACGCCCAGCGCCGCTTCGACGGCAACCTGGCGGAGCTGCTCTTCTCTTGGGGCTTCAGCCAGACGCCGCCGCGCTTCAGCTGGGCGCATTTCCTTCACAGCTTCGGCCCTTGGCACATCAGCCCCACCAAGTACCGCATGGTGCTGGAGTTCTTGCGCCTGCAGGGCTTCTTCTTCCCCCTGGAGCGCCTGCCGGTCACTATCGACGCCGCGGCCATCCCCGCCGACTTCCTGGAGCAGTTCCGGCGGGTGCGCTGCAACGACACCGACTGCCGCGCCTGCGGCTACTGCGCCGGCATCGCCCAGGAGGCGGTGCAGGTGGACCCGGCCTTCTTGGAGCAGGTTACGCCCCTGTACCAGCGGCTGGAAGCGGCCCTGATGGGCGGAGAGCTCTGGCATGCTTAGAGAGCGCCCAAGCCAGCCCGAGCGCATGGACCAGCCGGACTTCGGGCTGAGGGAAACTGAGGCCTCCTTCCGCTTCATCGAGCCGGTGAACCGCTGGCTGGGCGGGGTGCAGCCCATGCTTGGGTTCTTCCGACGGGAAGGCCGCGCCTGGCTGCCCGGCCAGACCGTCCGCATCCTGGACGTGGGTTGCGGCTGCGGCGACGTGGCCCTGGCCCTGGCCCGGTGGGGCCAACGGGCTGGCCACCGCCTGCAGATCGAGGCGGTGGACCGCAACCCCAACGCCGTTGCCCTGGCCCAGCGCAAGGCCGGCCACGCCGCGAACCTGACGTTTGCCTGCCGCGACGCCCTGGCCCTGGAGGGCGCGCCCCACGACTACGTGCTGGCTGCCATGTTCGTGCACCACTTCCCCGACGCCGAAGTCCCCGCCCTGCTCCACCGCTTGCTGAGCCTGGCCCGGCGCAAGGTGGTGGTCAACGACCTGCAGCGCACCGCCCCAAACTACCTGGGCACCTGGTTGGCCACCGCTTTCAGCCAGCCGGTGGTGCAGCACGACGCCCGTCTGTCGGTGTGCAAAGGCTTCACCCTAGGGGAGCTGCGCCGCCTGTTGGAGGCCCAAGGGCTGTCCGTGTACCGCCTGGAGCGGCACTTCTTCTGCCGCTTCCTGCTCATCCTGAACCGAGAGGACTACCCCTGACCCATGGACGTGCGCATCATCGGCTAGGGCACCGCCAACCCGCCTCTGCGCCTGACTCAGGCAGCCATCTACGAAGGCTACACCCGCCTGTGGCCCCTCTCCGAAGAGGCCCGCGCCTTCCTGCATTGGGTGATGGTGGAGAACCGCTCCATCGCCTACCGCCGCCTGGCCATGGATGACCTTCGGGACGCCCTGGCCCATTCGCAAGACGAGTTCATCGCTCGCTACCAACGCTTCGCCCTGCCCATCGCCACGCAGACGACCCAGCGCGCCCTGGACCAGGCC
Source organism: Chloroflexota bacterium (assembly GCA_012514615.1). The sequence goes on from JAAYZY010000178.1 coordinate 2,667, forward strand.
GGGCTGCGTCCGTGCGACCTGGCCGGCTTGGCGGTGAACCCCTGCACCGGCAACCTGTGCCCCGGCCTCAGCGGCTACGTCGCCGAGGCGCTCGGGCTGCCCCCGGCCGTGCACCCCTTCGACCTCATGGGCATGGGCTGCGGCGGCGCGCTGCCCAACCTGGAGCTGGGGGCCAGCTTCGTTCAGTGTCGGCCAGGGGCACACTTCCTCTCGCTGGCGGTGGAGGTCTGCTCAGCCAACCTCTTCTTGTCCGAAGCGCGGCACATCCTCGTCTCCAACGCCATCTTCGGCGATGGTGCGGCAGCAGCGGTGCTCACCAGCAGGCCAGACGCCCCGGGCGTGCAGCTGGTACGCTTCGCCGCCGGCCTCTACCCGGAGCACCGACGCCACCTGCACCCCCGTTGGGAAGCGGGTCGCTTGCGCAACATCCTCAGCACGCGGGTGCCGCTGGCCGGGGCGCGGGCAGCCGGGCCGTCGTCGAGCGCCTGCTCAACGAAGCTGGCGTGACCCAGGACGACGTGGCCCACTGGGCTGTGCACCCTGGCGGCGAGGCGGTGCTGACCGCCTTCGCTCGAGAGATGGGCCTGCCGAGGGATGTGCTGGCCCCTTCGTGGGGCGTGCTGCACGACCACGGCAACATGTCGTCAGCCTCGGTGCTCTTCGTGCTGGAGCGCCTGCTGCGGGAGCAGAGACCGCAGCCCGGCGAACGAGGCGTGCTGTGCAGCTTCGCCGCCCTGCTGGAGTTCTGAACACCCCCCCAATGGCCCGCGAGGGCCGGCGGCAGGCGCGCCATCTGCCTGGGCGGCGGAGGGGCGCAGGAGCCGCATTCCCAATGACCGCGAGCTTTGGGCCCCACTTCGGCGGCCAGTCGCCGTTCGCCG
>JAAYZY010000179.1 GCA_012514615.1 Chloroflexota bacterium
CATGACCGCGAGGGGCGCATCGTGAACGCCTGTCTGGCGCACCCAACGCCCAGCACCTTGCCGCCCGGCGCGTCCGGCGCTTTCGACTGCGCCTTTGACTACGCCGAGGGGGCAGAGCGACACCTGGTTCGTCTGGAAGGGCCCTAAGGCCTCTGCACGGGTTTGGCTTCTGCCCGACCAAGCCGTCAACACCATATGGCGCGAGGACAAACCAACATGGACGAGCGATCGGGGCGCGACTCCGAGCGGTGGCTGCCGATTTCAATCGGTCTGTTCTGGATCTCGCTGTACACCTACTTCCCTACGCTTCCAGCCTACGTGCGGGAACGGGGGGGAGACCTCGCCGCGGTTGGCTTGGTGGTGGGGTCATACGGGCTGAGCCAGGCGGTCTTGCGTATCCCCCTGGGGTTGCTGGCAGACCTGCGTGGGGTGCGCAAGCCCATCGCGCTGGCGGGCTTCGTGATCTCCGTGCTGGGGGCGGTCGGTTTGGCGCTGGCCACCACGCCGGCCGGGCTGCTGGCCTTTCGCACGCTCACCGGCGTGGCCGCTTCCACCTGGGTGGCGACGTCGGTGATGCTGGCCAGTCACTTCCCCCCGCAGAAGGCGGTGCGCGCCAGCAGCTTGGCCCTCTTCCTCACGGCCGGGGCGCAGGTGGTGGCCACCTCAGCGGGCGGGGTGTTGGCCGAGCACCTGGGGTGGCGGGCGCCATTTGTGGCCGCCGCGGTGGTGGGCGCGGTAGGGCTGGCCTTCCTATGGCAGGTGCCGGAAGCCCCGAAGAGGCGGCAGCGCACGCCGCCGACCGTGCGGGACTTGGCTGCACAGGCCCGCAGCCCGGTGCTGCTGTCGGTGTCTATGGCCGCGGCGCTGTTCCAGTATGTGGCCACGGCCACCACGGGCGGCTTCGTGCCCGTCTACGCTGCCGAACTGGGAGCATCGCCGGCCCAGCTGGGCTGGGTGACCACCGCGGTGCTCATTCCCTACACCCTCACAGCTCTGGCAGCCGGCCGGGTTTCGGAGCGGTGGGGCGAAAGGCGTTCACTCTTGGTGGGGGCAGCGCTGCTGACGCTCTCCACCCTGGCGACGCCCTGGTGCGCTCTGCTGCGGCAGCTCATGGCCATGCGCGTCCTCTACGGCGTGGGCATGGGGCTGGCGAACCCGGTGCTCATGGGATTGAGCATCAAGACGGTGCCCGACGAGAAGCGCGCCGCGGCCATGGGCTTCTTCCAAGCGGTCTACGCGGTGGGGATGTTCGTGGGACCGGCGGTCAGCGGGCTGTTGGCCAACCGTTGGGGGACGGCCGCGGTCTTCTGGGTGGCCGCGGCGGTGGCGCTGGTCATCGGCCTGGTGGGCCTGGGGGCAGCCCAGCCCCAGCCTTTGGGCTGGCGGTGGCCTGCCCGGCCTGGGTTGGGCAGCTCCACGGGGCAGGGACGCTAGCGCTAGACGCTCTGCGGCGGCCTAGCGCAGTTCGCGCACTTTGGGGTAGCGGAGCGCGACGAACAGCCCATAGACCAACGAGACGGCAGCGCCAACGCCCACAGAGAGAGGCGCTCCGATGCGGTCGGCCACCAGGCCTGCCTGCATCCCCCCCAAGCGCATGGTGGTGTTGAGCGACAGACCGTACACGCCCATGACCCGGCCGCGCAGCTCGTCGGGAACCACCAGTTGCAGCAAGGTGTTGGCGAGGGAGTTCTGCCACACGAACGCCATGCCAACCAGGATCAGCAACGCCACGGAGAGCAGGAACGAGCGCGAGAGCGAGAAGAGCAGGAGGGCCAGGGGGAAGCTTAGGTTGCCGATGGTGAGCATGCGCCCGCGGCGAGCCGTATCGGGAAGAGAAGCCACCAGCAGCGAGCCTACCAGCGCCCCGATGCCTACCATGGTCAGCAGGAGGCCCAGCGGCACAGCCTGCGGGGTCTGGCACTGCAGCAGCGGCATGTCGCCCTGGCAGAGGAAGGCGACCGTGGGTTCGGCGCTCTTACCCAGGACCTTGTTGGCGAACACCGGCATGAGCGTGGTGTAGGGCATGGAGAGGAAAGCGCTCACGGCCACCATGCTCATGAGCACCTTGATGGTCTGCTGCTGGCCGATGTAGTGGATCCCTTCGGCCATGTGCCCCACCAGGCGGGTGGGGCGCTGTGGTGGGCGCTGTGGCAGGTTGCGCATCATCAGGAGGCTGATGATGACGGCCACGAAGCTGAGGCTGTTGATGAAGAAGGCAGTCCCCTCGCCGGTGGCCGCCACCGCCAGGCCCGCCAGCGCGGGCCCCATGGCCCGCGCGGCGTTGAAGATGGTGGCATTCAAGGCGATGGCGTTGGTGAGGTCTTCCTTGCCCTCCACCATGTCTACGATGATCGCTTGCCGAGCAGGCATGTCGAAGGCGTGGGCAATAGACAGGAAGAAGGCCAGGGTGTAGACGTGCCAGACCTGAATGGTGTCGGTCCAGGTGAGCCCGGCCAGCAGTAGGGCCTGACAAAGCATGACGCCCTGGGTGATGAGAAGGATGGTGCGCTTGGGCACGCGATCGGCAATGGACCCGCCCAGAGGGGCCAGAACCAGGGTGGGGATGAGCCCGATGAAGTTGATGGCTCCCAGCGCTGCTGCTGAGTCGGTGAGGCGATAGACCAACACCTGCTGGGCCATGTTCTGCATCCATGTGCCGATGAGAGAGAGACCCTGCCCGAAGAACCAGAGACGGTAGTTGTGATGGCGCAGGGAACGGAAGGTGGCGCTGCCCACTCTGCGACGGTTGGCAGGGGGCGACGCGTTGGGAGTTGCCGGCATGCTGACCATCC
>JAAYZY010000180.1 GCA_012514615.1 Chloroflexota bacterium
AAGGGCGAGGCCTGGGCCAAGGCTGGCCAGGTCTTGACCGGCCGTAGGTTGGCGAAGAGCCCCAGCGCCTGACGCAGTTGCAGCAGTCCCTGCTCGGGGCGGGCCGCTGCCTGGGGCGAGCTCCAGCGGGGGCCGCCCACCGCCCCCAGCAGGATGGCGTCGCTGGCCTGGCAGAGGGCCAGAGTTGGGGGCGGCAGGGGGCTGCCGGTCTGGTCCAGAGCCTGCCCCCCAATGGGCGCCTCCGTGGCAGCGAAGGTGTGCCCAAACCGCTGGCCCACCGCCTGCAAGACCCGCGCCCCTTCGGCCACCACCTCCGGCCCGATGCCATCGCCCGGCAACAACACCACACGACCCTGCATGGTCTCTCCTCCCTCGGCGGCTAGGCCGGCGGCGTGGTGCGCACCGGGGCCGGGTGCGCCGCTTCGTAGGCGGCGATCCGTGACTCCAAGCCTAAGAGGTAGCCCAGCTCGTCTACGCCGTGGAGCAGGCAGTCTCGGGCGAAGGGGTCCAGCGAGAAGGCGAAACGACGGCCATCGGGCAGGGCGACGGTCTGCGCGGCCAAGTCGATGAGCACCTCGGCATCCGGTTGTGCGGCAACCAGGGCGAAGAGGGCCTGGTGCTCCTGCGGCGGCAGCGTCAGCGGCAGCAACCCGTTCTTCAAGGCGTTGTTGCGGAAGATGTCGGCGAAGGAGGTGCTGATGACCGCCCGGAAGCCGCCGGCCAGCAAGGCCCAGGGGGCGTGCTCCCGAGAGCTGCCGCAGGCGAAGTTGTCGCCGGCCAGCAGGATCTGCGCTCCCTGGTGCTCTGGGCGGTTGAGGGGGAAGTCGGGCCGCTGCCGGCCCTGGCCGTCCCGACGCCAGTCGGCGAAGAGGCCCTCCGCCAGGCCGGTCTTGTCGGTGCCCTTCAGGTAGCGGGCTGGGATGATCTGATCGGTGTCCACGTTCTCTTGGGGCAGGGGCAGAAGCCGGCTGTGGAGCGTGGTGAACGGCTGCATGGGTTGTTTCCCTCCTGTGGGTGGCGCGCCTCTAGGGCAGCAGCGGGCGCGGGTCGGCCACGGCCCCGGCGATGGCGCTGGCCGCGGCGGTGAGGGGGCTGCCCAAGAAGGTGCGGCTCCCCTGGCCCTGGCGGCCCTGGAAGTTGCGGTTGCTGGTGCTCAGGCAGCGCTGTCCCGGCTCCAGCACGTCGCCGTTCATGGCGATGCACAGGCTGCAGCCTGGCTCGCGCCACTCGAAGCCGGCGGCGCGGAAGACGGCGTCCAGCCCCTCGGCTTCGGCCTGTCGCTTCACTGCCTGGGAGCCGGGCACGGCCAGGGCGCGCACCCCCGGGTGCACCCGCCGACCGCGCAGCACCGCGGCGGCTTGGCGCAGGTCCGAGAGCCGGCCGTTGGTGCAGCTGCCGATGAAGACCACGTCTACCGGCTGGCCGACCATGGGCTGGCCCGGCTGCAGGCCCATGTAGGCCAGGGCCTGGCGCGCCGCGCCGCGCCCGCTGGCGTCGGGCAGGGCGTCGGGGTCGGGCACGCGGCCGGTGATGGGCACCGCCTGCGACGGGTTGGTGCCGTAGGTGACCATGGGCTCCAGCTTGGCCACGTCCAGGCTGACAGAACGGTCGTAGGGGGTGCCTGGGTCGCTGGGCAGCGCTCGCCAGCGGGCCAGGGCCTGCTCCCAGGCGCGGCCGCTGGGGGCGAAGGGCCGACCGGCCAGGTACTGGAAGGTCGTCTCGTCGGGAGCCATCAGGCCCGCGCGAGCCCCGGCCTCGATGGACATGTTGCAGATGGTCATGCGCTCTTCCATGGAAAGGGTGGAGACGGCGCTGCCGACGTACTCGAAGACGTGGCCGGTGCCGCCGCCCACGCCGATGGCGGCGATGAGGGCCAGGATGATGTCTTTGGCGGTTGCCCCCGGCGCCAGCCGGCCTTCCATCTGCACCTGGTAGTTCTTAGGCTTGCGCCCCAGCAGGCATTGGGTGGCCAGCACGTGGCCCACCTCGCTGCTGCCGATGCCGAAAGCCAGGGCGCCGAACGCGCCGTGGGTGGCGGTGTGGCTGTCGCCGCAGACGATGGTCATGCCCGGCTGCGTCAGGCCCAGCTCCGGCCCGATGACGTGGACGATCCCCTGGTGGGGGCTGGCCATGTCGTAGAGGGGGATGCCGAACGCCTGGCAGTTTTCCGCCAAGCGCTGGAGCTGCTGCGCCGCTTGGGCATCCTGCAGCGGCAGGGAGCGGTCCACGGTGGGGGTGCTGTGGTCCATGGTGGCGATGGTGCGATCGGGCCGCCGCACCGCCACGCCCCGCTCCCGCAGGGCGTCGAAGGCTTGCGGCGAAGTGACCTCGTGCACCAGGTGCAAGTCGATATAGAGCACGTCTGGGCCGTCCGGCGCGGCGGCCACCCGATGCTCTTGCCAAATGCGGTCGAACAACGTCTGCTGCGGCATCGCGTCTCCCTTCTCCTTGTGCTGCCGGGTCAGTGGCTCAACCCCTCGTCGCTCCAGTGCAGGGACCAGGCCCGGGGCTCGCCTTCGCCCAGGCGTCGCTGCAGGTCCATGGCCACCACCGGGGTGGGCAGAGGTTCGGGCGACGTTTCTATGGCGGTGCTCTGCGGGTTCTCCTGCGAGTGCATGGCGCTCTCCTCTTCAGTAGTAGGGTGGGAACGTTGACTCAGGGCTGTGCCGCGGGGGCACTGGGCAGCGACGTCGCCGCAGGGTGGTGGGCTGTGGCCTTGGCTTCCTTGCGCGCCGCCAGCAGCTTGTTCAGAGCGCTCATATAAGCGCGGGCCGCGGCCACCAGGATGTCGGTGCTGGCCCCGTGCCCGCTGAAGACACGGGTGCGCGCGCCGTTGATCGGCTCGTCGGTCTGAATGCGGATGGTCACCTCGCCCACGGCGTCGATCCCCTCGGTGACGGCCTTGATGGAGAACTCGATCAGCTCGTTGGGCTCCCGCACCACCCGGTTGATGGCCCGGTAGATGGCGTCCACTGGCCCGGCGCCGGTGTCGGCATCGGTGGCCGTCTGCCCCTCGGGCCCCTGCAGGGTGACGGTGGCGGTGGGCGTGGCGCCGGTGCCGCAGACCACCTGAATCTGGGCCAGCCGCCAGGTCTCCGATGGCTGGTAGAGCTCGTCGGCGATGATGGCTTCCAGGTCGCGGTCGTCCACCACCTTCTTCTTGTCGCTGAGCACCTTGAAACGGGCGAAGATCTGCTGCAGTTCGTCCCGCTCCAACTGGTAGCCCAACTGCTCCAGGCGCGCCTTGAAGGCGTGGCGGCCAGAATGCTTGCCCAAGACCAGGTTGCTCTCGGCCAGGCCCACCGTCTCCGGGCGCATGATCTCGTAGGTGAGGGGGTTCTTGAGCATGCCATCCTGATGGATGCCCGCTTCGTGGGCGAAGGCGTTGGCCCCCACCACCGCCTTGTTGGGCTGCACCGGCAGGCTGGTGTAGCTGCTGACCATGCGGCTGGTGCGGGTGATCTGGGACGTATCCACCCTGGTGGTCAGGCCGTAGAACTGCGGGCGGGTGTGCAGGGCCATGACCACCTCTTCCAGGGCGGTGTTGCCGGCCCGTTCGCCGATGCCGTTGACGGTCACCTCGGCCTGACGAGCGCCAGCCCGCAGGCCGGCCAGGGTGTTGGCCGTGGCCAGGCCCAGGTCGTTGTGGCAGTGCACCGACAGCAGCACGTCGCCGGCCCCGGGCACGCCTTCTAGGATGCCTCGGATGAGGGCGTAGAACTCGTCCGGCGTCATGTAGCCCACCGTGTCGGGGATGTTCAGGGTGGCGGCCCCGGCGGCGATGGCCTCGGCCAACACCTGGTGCAGGAAGGCGGGATCGGAGCGGCCGGCGTCTTCCGGCGAGAACTCCACGTCGGGGCATAGGCTGCGGGCCAGGCGCACCATCTGCCCCACCTGCTCCAGGCATTCGGCGCGGCTGATGCCCAGCTTGTGCTCCAGGTGGATGTCGGAAGTGGCCAAGAAGGTGTGCAGGCGAGGCCGCGCTGCGTGACGCACCGCCTCCCAAGCGCGGCGGATGTCGTGCTCTCGGCAGCGGGCCAGGCCGGCCACCACCGGGCCGTCGGCCGTCCCCACCTCCAGGGCGATGCGCCGCACCGCCTCGAAGTCGCCGGGCGAGGCGGCCGGGAAGCCGGCCTCCATGACGTCTACCCCCAGGCGGGCCAACTGCCGAGCGATATCCAGCTTCTCCTCGATGTTCAGGGTGGCTCCGGGCGACTGCTCCCCGTCTCGCAGGGTGGTGTCGAAGATGAAGACACGGTCCATGGGCAGTGGTTCCCTCCAGGGTCAAGGTATGGCCAGCGGGGGTGCGGCTCGCCGCGCCCAGCGCTTGGGTGCTTCTCCTGTGGATTCGAGCCTCACTGGGTGAGACCCTGCTGCGGGCCGCTGCGCCCATGGCCGAGGGGCGCGCCCGGCGGCGCCGCCGGGCGGGGCAACCGGCAAAAAGAAAAGCCCCCCGTTTGGGGGGCCCTTGTGGTGGTTCTGGTTAGGCTGCGCTTGCCTGTGTCAGTGGCCTGCCCCAAACGGCGATAGCCCCTCAACGAGGAGCTCGGCTACCAACAGAAGGCCTAGCAACGATGCAAGCAGTGCGCTGGTCATGGATGACCCCTGAACCTT
>JAAYZY010000181.1 GCA_012514615.1 Chloroflexota bacterium
CCATCGCCTCTTGGATGGCCAGGCAGAGCCGCAGGTTCTCCAACCCTCGTTCGGCTTCGGTCAGGGCCTCGCGGCGGTCGCTGTGGATCTGGGCGACGAACTCGTCGTGCACCAGATCGAAGCCCAGGTGCCCCACGTGGGCCCGTTCAGGGTTCGGCGCGAAGGTGGTGCGGTTCTGAGCTGGCCCGGCATGTACCACCAGGTTGCCAGCCTCATCGGTGTTGCCCCTCAGCTTGCCTGCGCTGCCTACGATCCCAAAGGTGTTGTGCTCCGGCTGATCCACGAAGTAGGCGAAGTTCAGGCTGGCCTTCACGCCCGACGCATACTCCACAATGGTCACGGCGTTGTCTTGGAAGTCCTGGTGGGTGTTGACGTCGATGCCCCCGAAGCCGGCAACCCGCTGGAACTGCGCCCCCCCCTGGAAGTAGTCGAACAGGTCCAGCCAGTGGCAGCATTCAGCCACCAGGGCGCCGCCGGCCCGTTCTCGGGTGGCGTGCGTGGCCCGGAACGGCATCCGGAACATGTTCCACCAGAACTGACGCACTTGGCCGATCTCGCCAGAGTCGACGATCTTGCGCACCTGGCGCATCAGCGGCGAACGGCGGAACTCGAAACACAAGACGAACGCCCGCCCCGATTCCTTCACGGCCCGCACCACCTCCACCCCCTGCTCTTCGTTGATGGCCAGGGGCTTGCCGGCCAGCACGTGCTTGCCAGCCCGCAGGGCGCGAGCGGCGAACGCGCCGTTCAGGTAGATAGGCACGGCCGTGATCACGGCGTCCACATCGTCCATGTCCAAGACGGCCTGGTAGTCGGTCACCATGCGGGCATCATCCAGCTCAGGGTATTGCCGGGCGAGATGGATGAGCAGGTTCCTTGGCGCGGTGAAGGTGACGCTCTCCAGGTCCGCTGGGATCGGGGCGCCCCGCAGGTAGTTGAGCACCGTGGGAGACGAAGCGCACACAGCGGCCAGCTCCAGCTCTGGGTGCTTCAGGACTTCCACAATGTGGGCCATGCCGTGCCCCACGCCGATGACTGCGCAACGGATCTTCGCCATGTTGCCTCCTGCAATGCCTGGTTCCCCAATCGGTGGGGTGCAAGGGCGGCGCGCTGCCGCGCCCCTTGGGTCGTTGGGTTTGGCCGCTGCCCCTGGCTAAGGGGCGTCTAGGCTGGGCTCCCGCAGGGCCGCGGCGGCGCTGGTCAGGGCCTGGCCGTAGACGGCCACGTCGGTGGCGTAGGCGATGACCCCGAAGCCCAGGTCGCGCAGCGTGCGAGCCTGGGCCACGGAGCGCGCCTGGATCCCCGCCGGGAGGCCGTGCCGCCGCGCCGCGTCCACCACTTGCTGCAGCGCCCCCACCACCCGCGGGTGTTCGTGCTGCGCGATGAGCCCCAGCGACTGCGTCAGGTCGGCGTAGCCTACCCACAACATGTCCACGCCGGGCGTGTCGGCGATCTCAGCGGCGTGGGCCAGCCCCTGCTCGCTCTCGATCATGCAGACGGCCAGCGTCTGGCGGTTGGCTTCGGCCATGTGTTCCACTGGCTCCACGGTGCGGTAGGCCGTGTGGGGGCCGAAGAGGGCGACGCCGCGCTGGCCTTGCGGGGCGTACTTCATCTGCCCGACCAGGCCGCGGGCCTCTTCGGCCGTCTCCACGTGGGGGGCCAGGATGCCCAAGGCCCCCGCATCCAGCGCCCAACCGATCAGGTGCCCTTGCCTGTGAGGCACTCGCACCAGCGGCGTCAGCCCTGAGCCTCGGCACCACGACAAGACATCGGCGACCTGGGCGGTGGTGAGGCTGGCGTGCTCCATGTCCAGCAGCACGAAGTCCAGCCCGGCCGCGTCCAGCAACTGAGGCACACCCCGCGTGGCGAACTCCGTGAGGGTGTGGCCAACAACGGTCTGGCCTTGGGTCACCTTTTGGCGGAAGCGCTGCACCTTCATGGCGGGCCACCCCCCTTGGGCAGTTCAGGCTGTGGGCTCGGCCTCTAGGCCCAGCCAGCGGCACAGGCCGGCCCAGGCCTGCGGGCTCAGGCGGAA
>JAAYZY010000182.1 GCA_012514615.1 Chloroflexota bacterium
GGATGCCGTAGCCGCGCGCCGTCGCCGCCTCCGCCGCGCTGAAGCCGCCTTCCGGCCCGACGAAGACGTTTACCGAGAAGGGGCGGGGGCGGCGACCGCCCGTTACCGCCTCCGGCGTGGAGGAAGGCTCGCTGTTGGCTTGGGCCAGCAGGCGGGTGAAGGCCTCGGTGGCCTGCCCTTCGCCGGTCAACAGGGCCCGCAGGCTGGTGCTCTGTTCGCCTTCCCAAGGAAGGAGCGACAGCCCGCCGGTGCGCCGAGCGCGCTCGCAGGCCCGGGGGAAGAGCAGCACCGGCCGCAGGTAGGGGATGCGCCCGCGCCCGCTCTGTTCGGCCGCCTCCTGCAGGATCTTGCTCCAGCGGCGCTCTTTGCGGCTGGCGGCGTCCAGGTCTGCCACGATGCTGCGGTCGGTGATCATGGGCACGAACTCCACCACACCCAGCTCGGTGCCTTTCTGCAGGGCGAACTCGAAGTGGTTGCCTTTCAACACCGACTGGTAGAGGGTGATCTTGGTGCGCGGCTCAGCGGCGACGACCCGGCGAGCCACCGTCTCGGCGGTCCCCTGCTCGCCGCTCATCTCGATCAGGCGCACCACCGTCTCCCAGCCGGAGTTGTCCAGGAGGATCAGCTCATCGCCGGGGGCCATGCGCAGGACCCGGCCCACCTGGTGGTAAACCTCTCCGCGCAGGACGACCCGCTCGTCCCGCAGCCACTCCGCCGGGACGAAGAAGCGAGGTGTGGTCATGGCTGGTCTCCCTTCTTGCCGGCCAAGGCAACCCACTCGCCAGAAGTCCGCGCTTCCACCTGCTTCAGGCCGGCCGCCGTCATCAGTTCAGCGATGCGGCTTGCTTGCCGTTGGATGATCCCCGAGACGATGAGCAGGCCGCCATGGGCCAGCCAGGCGGCCAAACCGGCCGAGAGCATGGCCCCAACCACGTCGGCCAGGATGTTCACCACCACAACGTGGTAGGGCGCGCCGCCTTCCTCGGGAGCCAATGCGGGCGCGGCCCATTCGGAGCCTTCGCCGCCGCCCACGGTGCCCCAGCGCACGGTGACCGTCTGGCCCACGTGGTTCAGGTCCACGTTTTCCGTGGCCACCCGCACCGCCAAGGGATCGGCTTCCAGGGCCAGGACCTGCGCTGCCCCCAAACGCGCCGCCGCCACCGCCAGGATGCCGGAGCCGGTGCCCACGTCCAGCAGGCGGCGGCCAGGAACCAGGTGGGCTTCCACCAGCTCCAGGCAGAGGCGGGTGGTAGGGTGGAGGCCGGTGCCGAAGGCCATGCCGGGGTCTAGGTAGAGAACGTGCTGCCCCGGCTGCGGCGTGTACTCCTTCCACGAAGGGACCACGGCTAGGGCGCGGCCGATCTGCTGGATGTCGTAGGCCTGCTTCCACGCTTCGGCCCAATCGGCCGGGGCCAGGCGGACGAACAGGGGCGGGCTCAGACTGGGGTAGGCGCTGGCCAGCAAGGCCAGGCCGATTTCCAGTTCCTGGCGGGCGGCATGGCTGTGGGCGTCGTCGGTCAGGTAAGTCTTCAGCAGGGCGGCTTCGCCGTCGGGCGTCTCTTCCCACACGGCGCCGCCCCGTCCCAGTCGGTTGAACAGGGCGGCCACGGCTTCGGCGGCGGCCGGCTCCCGCGCCACCATGCGCACCTCCACCCAAGCGGGTGGGGTACGGGGGTCAGCGGCAGGAGTCGGCTCAGTTCTTGAAGGCATCGCCGATGGCCTCGATGACACGCTCCAGGAGGTTCTTCTCGTTCTGGGGCAGCACTTCCTTGCCCAGGGTGCGGCCCAAGGCCGCGAACAGCTCGCGTTGCTCGTTGGTCAGCTCCGTGGGCACCACCACCTGTGTCACCACATACTGGTCGCCACGGGCGGCGCGCCGCAGGTGCGGCACCCCCTTGCCCCGCAAGCGGAAGGTCTTGCCGGTCTGGGTGCCGGCGGGAATGGCCAGCTCCTCTTCGCCGTCCAGCGTGGGCACACACACCCGGTCACCCAGGGCGGCCTGGGCCACGTTGATGTTCAGCTGCAGGTAGATGTCGTTCTCGTTGCGTTCGAAGAAGGGGTGCTTCTTCACCGAGAGGACCACGTACAGGTGGCCGGGAGGGCCGCCTCGTTCGCCGGGCTCGCCCTCGCTGGCCAGGCGGATCTGCATCCCATCGTTGACGCCGGCTGGCACCTCCACCATCAGCTTGCGGGGAACCGGCACCCGCTTGCTGCCGCGACAGACGCTGCATGGAGTGGTGATGACTTCACCTGTGCCGTTGCAGCGTGGGCAGGCGCCCACGTTGACGAACGAGCCCAAGATCGACTGCTGCACCCGCCGCACCTCGCCGCTGCCGTTACACTGCGGGCAGCGCATGGGCTGTGTGCCCGGCTCGGCGCCGCTGCCGTTGCAGTGGGTGCAGACCTCGCGGCGAGTGATCTCGATCTCCTTCTCGCAGCCAAAGACCGCTTCTTGGAACTCCAACGTCAGGCTCACCTTCAGGCTCTCGCCCACTGCAGGGCCCTGGCGACCGGCAGAGCGTCGGCCGAAGCCGCCGAAGAAACTCTCGAACAGGTCGTCGAAGGCGCCGAAGCCGAAATCGGCCCCGCCGCTGAAGCCGCCGGCGCCGCTAACCCCGGCATGGCCGAAGCGGTCGTAGGCGGCCCGCTTTTGCTGATCCGACAGGATCTGGTAGGCTTCGTTGATCTCTTTGAAACGGGCCTCGGCGTCGGCCGATTTGTTGATGTCGGGGTGGTACTGCCGAGCCAACGAGCGGTACGCCTTCTTGATCTCCGCTTCGCTGGCTGTGCGGGGTACCCCCAGGATGTCGTAGTAGTCTCTGCCGTTGTCCATGCGTGTGTGGGTCCTCAAGCCGCCAAGCTGGGCTTGGCAGCGGTTCTTGGCTCTTAGCACTCTCGCCCAGAGAGTGCTAACCTCTGCCCAGTAGCTTATCACGGGCAGGGCGGTTTTGTCAAGAGTGTACAGCCTTGCGCCACTTGACACCGACCCCGAAAAACCGTACAATACGCTGCATGTGTGGAGACCCGCACCCCTGGCGCTCCGCGGCCTCCTGTCGGGTGCAGCGTCGGGGCCTTTTCCCTGTGGTGAACGCACCCCACCGTCGGAGGTTCAGCACAACCCATGGATGAGCAGAGACCTCAAGTCCCTGCCCCCTTGCGCCGCAACGTCCTCATCACCTCAGTCGATGCGATCTACAACTGGGGTCGCGTCTACTCCCTATGGCCCATGATGTTTGGCCTGGCCTGCTGCGCCATCGAGATGATCGCCGCCGCCGCGGCGCGCTTCGACTTCTCCCGCTTCGGCATGGAGCTGATGCGCGCCTCGCCCCGCCAGGCGGACCTGATGATCGTATCCGGCACGGTCACCAAGAAGATGGCCCCGCAGGTGGTGCGGCTCTACAACCAGATGCCTGAGCCCAAGTACGTGCTGGCTATGGGGGCCTGCGCCTGCTCTGGCGGGCCGTTCAAAGAGGGCTACAACGTCGTCTCTGGGGTGGATAAGCTCCTGCCGGTGGATGTCTACATCCCCGGCTGCCCGCCGCGACCGGAGGCGCTGATCCATGGCTTCCAGATGATCCACGACAAGATCCGCGGCGAGTCGGTGACCACCGTTCGCTGGTACAGCAAGGAGCCCGTTCCGCCCTGCTCGGTGCCGTGGTTGGGCCCCGATCTGGTAGATCCACGCCAGGTTCCGGCCATCAAAGAGATGACCGCGGCGGCTCGGGCTGCACACGCAGCCAACGGTGGTGAGTCGGTGCAGGAGGAGCGCGCATGACGGCGGACATGGCAGGAGAGACCCCCATCCAGGCAGAGCAGCCCGGCCGTTGGTCCGCCCTCTTTGGCGACGCGGTGCTGAGCGAAACCGCCCAGCAGATCGTGGTGCGCAAGGAGCAGTTGGCCCAGGTGGCCCAGCGCCTGCGAGACGACCCGGACCTGGGCTACGACTACTGCGTCGACATCACCAGCGTGGACTACCCCGACCGCTTCGAGCTGGTCTACCAGCTGAGTTCCATTGCCCAGGGGCGGCCGCTGCTCACGGTGAAAACCCACACCGCCAAGGATGAGGCCAGCGTGCCTTCGCTGACCGGCGTGTGGCCGGCCGCCAACCTCTTGGAGCGCGAAGTCTGGGACATGATGGGGGTGCGCTTTGAGGGGCACCCCAACCTGAAGCGCCTGCTGCTGTGGGAAGGGTTCCACGGCCACCCCCTGCGTAAGGACTGGCAAGAAGCGTACTACGAGGAAGAGAAGAAGCCGTTCGGCTCCCGCTGGCCCAACGGCGACTATGCCCCAGCCGAAGAGCGCACGCCCCTGGGGCGCAACGTGCGCTACCCCGAAGGGTGGGACCCCGACGAGTGGGAAGAGCCCGACGTGGAGCTGCCCAACGTGGCCGCGGCCGAAGCGTTGGATGTGAGCACCCTCAAGTCCGACCAGATCGTGGTCAATTTCGGGCCGCAGCACCCCAGCACCCACGGCGTCTTCCGCATGAAGGTGGCCCTGGACGGCGAGACGGTGGTGGGGGTGCAGCCGGTGATCGGCTACCTGCATCGCTGTCACGAGAAGATCGGCGAGCGCAACCTCTACATCGGCAACATCCCCTTCACCGACCGCTTGGATTACATCTGCTCCATGGCCAACAACCTGGGCTACGTCCTCACGGTGGAGAAGCTGCTGGGCGTCACCCCGCCGCCCCGGGCCGAATACCTGCGGGTGATCATGACCGAGTTCACCCGCATCGTCAACCACCTCATCGCCACCGGCTTCCTCTTCAACGACCTGGGGCTATTCTTCACCGCTTCGGTCTACGGCATCCGGGAACGGGAGCTGATCCTGGACGTCTTCGAGGCGGTGTCGGGCTCCCGCATGATGTGCAACTACATGCGCTTCGGTGGGGTGGCCCACGACTTGACGCCGGAGGCCGAAGCGCTGGCCCGGGATCTGGTCTTCGAGCGCCTGCCGGCCACGGTGGATGAGTTCGAACGCTTCCTCACCGACCAGGACATCTTCACCGCTCGGGCCGTTGGCGTGGGCATGCTCTCGCCCCAGGAGGCCATCGCCCACGGCGTCAGCGGGCCCATGCTGCGGGCCAGCGGCGTGCCCCACGACTTGCGCAAGGCGCAGCCCTACTCCATCTACGACCAGTTCGATTTCGACGTCATCACCGGCGCCCATGGCGACGTGTTTGACCGCTACATGGTGCGCATCCAGGAGATGCGCGAGTCGATCCGCATCTTGCGCCAAGCGCTCAACGGGCTGCCGGATGGCGAGATCCAGACCGGCAAGAAGAACTGGCAGATGAAAGTGCCGGCCGGCGAGTACTACGGGCGGGTGGAGAACCCCAAGGGCGAGCTAGGGTTCTATGTGGTCAGCGATGGCAGCGTCAACCCCTACCGCTACCACGTCCGTTCGCCGAGCCTGATCAACCTGGGGACGTTGGAGGCCATGAGCGTGGGCCACAAGATCGCCGACCTGGTGGTGATCTTGGGCAGCGTGGATATCACGTTGGGGGAGGTGGACCGCTGATGCTGGGGAAAGGTACCGTCCGAGGGATGCTGGTCACCCTGCGCCACGCGCTGGAGACCTACTTCTACCGAGGGGATCAGACAGCCAAGGCCAAGGGGCTGTTCACGGTGCAGTACCCAGAAGAGCGCCTGCCCCTGCCCGAGCATTACCGCAACACCCCCATGCTGCTGCGCGAGGCAGAGACCGACGAACTCCGCTGCACCGCCTGCGGCATGTGCGCCCGGGTTTGTCCGCCCCAGTGCATCTGGATCACTCGGGGCACCGACGAAGCCGGGAAGCCCCAGCGCCATCCGGCTAGCTTCGTGATCGACGCGTCGGTGTGCATGGGCTGCGGCTTCTGCGCCGAGTTCTGCCCTTTCGATGCCATCCGCATGGACCACGACTACGAGCTGGCTGCCGAGCGACGGAAGGAACTGGTGTGGGACAGGAAGCGCCTGGCCAAGCCCACCACCTACTATGCCGAGATCAACCCCACGGCTTGGGCCGCAGAGCAGGCAGCCAAGGCAGCCAAGGCCAAACCCAAGCTCACGGCCAAGGAGTGAGCGACGCGCCAGCTCATGGGAGGTGTGACGACGATGAACGCTAGCGGCAAACGAGTGGCCATTCTGGTGGAAGACCTGTACGAGGACCCGGAGCTATGGTACCCCTACTACCGCATGTTGGAGGCGGGCGCCGCCGTGAGCTTGGTGGGCCCCAAGGCCGGGGCCACGTATGCCAGCAAGCACGGCTATCCGGTGACCACTGACGCCGCCGCGGCCGACCTGCGGGGCGCCGATTTCGACGCCGTGATCGTGCCGGGCGGCTTCTCCCCCGACCGCATGCGCCGTTCGCCGGACATGATTCGCTTCTTGCGGGAGGCGGACCAAGCCGGCAAGGTGGTGGCGGCGATCTGCCA
>JAAYZY010000183.1 GCA_012514615.1 Chloroflexota bacterium
GCCCAGGAGGGGATGACCATGGTGGTGGTCTCCCACGAGATGGGCTTCGCCCGGGCCGCCGGCAGTCGCATCATCTTCATGGACGAAGGGACCATCGTTGAGGAGACGACGCCGGAGCTGCTCTTCACGGCGCCCAAGCACGAGCGCACCAAGCTGTTCCTGAGCAAAATCCTCTAGCGCCAGGCCGGCGCGGGGTCACAGAGTGGGAGGTGCCCTGGAGGGCCCCTCCCGTTTGCCGGTTATCGCTCCACCTGCAAGGAGACCTGGCAGGGTGTGGGGTAGTTGCCGGTCACATCCACCACCACCAGGCGAACGGTGTAGAGCCCCGGCGAGACGGTGGCCGAATCCCACGTCCCCAACCCCCCCCCTGCCACCGGCGCTTGACCGGAGAAGAGGAAGCCCCACCCCTGGGGGTTGGCGCCCGGGCCGATCTCCACCTTGTAGTACTGGAAGTTCTCCACCTGGGCCGTGCCGTTGAACTGCACCACCCCGCGCACCACCTGGCCATGGGCCGGGGCGCTGATCTGCGCGCCGGCGCTGGGGCATTGGGCCGGCGGCACAGCCACCGCCGGCGGAGGCGTGGCGGTGGGCGTGGGCCCTTCTTCCACCGCCGGGCGCGTCGGTCGGGCCCGCGTGGGGGCGATGGTGGGTGTGGCCGTGGGCGGGGCCGGCGTGGCCGAGGGCGTGGGGATGAACAGCAGCGTTGGCATGGGGGTTGGCTCGTCCATCGGCAGGGGAAGCGCCGGCGCGACGTAGCGGTCAACGGCGAAGACCAGCCCCAACAAGGCAAACAGCACCAACGTCAGGTAGAGGATGCGAAGCTGCCGCTTGGAGGCCGTCTCCCGCTCCAGGGTGAAGATCGCTTGTTTGCGATCTCGGCGGGCGACGTAAGTGAGGCGCAGCAGGGCCACGGCCAGGGCCAAGCAAAGGCCATAGAACCAGGCGGCATGTTCGGAGATGAACTTGAGCAGAACGGCCATGAAGGTTGCTCCGCAGACGCGCCAGGCGAGGCGCGGGCAGTGTCGTTTCGGTTGGCACGGCGCGGCCTCTCCCTACAACGGCAAGGCCTCCACGTCGAGCCGCGGCAGCACCCCCCTGATGAGGCGGATCAGGCGGGGCGACAGCAGGCTGGAGGCTTCCAGCACCTGGTGGTGAGACGTTTCCGGGGCCTCCCCGGTTCCGGCAGACAGCGGCACATTGGTGATGCCCGAAACGCCCAGCACCGCCATGCCCATGTGTCGGGCCGCGGTGACCTCCGGCACGGTGGACATCCCCACGGCGTCGGCGCCCACCAAGCGGAGGAAGCGCAGGTCGGCCGGCGTCTCGTAGCTGGGGCCCGCCACGTAGACGTAGACCCCTTGGTGCACCCGCAGGCCCAGCTCGCCAGCCACGCCTTGAGCCAGAGCCCGTAGATCGGCCCGATAGACCTCAGACATGTCGGGGAAGCGTGGCCCGAGGCTGTCGTCGTTGGGGCCCATGAGGGGGTTGTGCCCAGCCAGGCCCACCAGGTTGATGTGGTCGCGCAGCAGCATCAGGTCGCCCACCTGGTAGTCTGGGTTGAGGCCACCGGCCGCGTTGGTGATGACCAGCAGGCGCGCCCCGATGGCCCGCAGCACCCGCACCGGGAAGGTCACCTGCGGCAGGGGGTAGCCCTCGTAGAAGTGGAGCCGGCCCTTCATCACACAGACGCGCTGCCCGGCCAAGGCGCCCAAGATCAGCTCCCCTTGGTGGCCGGCCACGGTAGATTGGACGAAATGGGGGATGCCGGCGTAAGGGATGACAGCGGCGTCGGCCACCTCGTCGGCCAACGGCCCCAGGCCGGAGCCCAAGATGATGGCCACCTCTGGCTGAAGGGAGGTCTGCGCCTGAATGAAGCCAGCGGCTTCGGCGATCTGCGCTCTGGTCGGTTGGCCTGTGGTCAACGGTCGCCTGCTCCTCTGCCCCTGTCGCCCGATCGCCTACTTGGCGCGCGGGTGGGCCTTGTCGTAGACCTCCCGCAGGCGCTTGACCGAGATCTGGGTGTAGACCTGCGTGGTGGAGATGTTGGCGTGCCCCAGAAGCTCCTGCACATGCCGCAGGTCGGCCTTGCTGTTGAGCAGATGGGTGGCAAACGAGTGTCGCAGGGTGTGCGGCGTCACGTCTACGCTGATGCCAGCCTGTTCCACATAGTGCTTGATGATCAGCCACAACCCCTGCCGGGTCAGGCGGTTCCCCCGATGGTTGAGGAACAAGGCCCTCTCTTGCGGGCCCCGCAGCAGGTGGACGCGCGCCCCCTCGATGTAGGCTTCCAGTGCTTCGATGGCCCGCTCGTGGAAGGGGATGATGCGCTCTTTGGCCCGCGACCGAGAGACCCGCGCGCTGGCCGAGGCCAGGTTGATGTCGTCCACATCCAGGGAGACGATCTCGGTCACCCGCATGCCGGTGGCGTACAGCAGTTCCAAGATGGCGCGGTCCCGCATCGCCTTGGGGCTGTTTTCCAGGGTCGGTTGGGCCAGCAGCTTGTTGACTTCATCGTAGGAGAGCGCGACTGGCAGCTGCTTCTTCACCTTGGGCGAATCCAGCGTCGCCGTGGGGTCGGCAGCAATCACCCGCTCGGCGATGAGGAAATGGAAGAACGACTTGATGGCCGCCACTTTGCGCGCCACCGACGACGAGGCGTACTCACGCCCCTTCATCTCGGTGACGTATTCCAGGACCAGCTCCTTGTTCACCTTCGGCCAGAGGTCATCGGGGGAGCCAAGGCGTTCCAGAGAGAAGGAGGCGAACTGCTGCAGGTCGTTGCGGTAGGCCGCCACGGTGTTGGCCGA
Organism: Chloroflexota bacterium; assembly: GCA_012514615.1. The sequence goes on from JAAYZY010000183.1 coordinate 2,808, forward strand.
A
>JAAYZY010000184.1 GCA_012514615.1 Chloroflexota bacterium
AATGGCCGCCCCGTGCATCAGCCGCTTCACCAGCCGGCTATGCCCCCACAGCAAGCCTAGCCCGGCAGCCAGCGCCAATACCAGCAGGCCGAGTGCGGCCGGCCACCGGCCCGCGGCAGGGTAGGCCATCGCCGCGGATGCTCAGGTGGTGGGCAGCCAGAACAGCAGCTGCGATGGATGGAGGGCGAGAAGAAGCGCCTCGGCTCCCTCGAGGAAGCCGAGCCCGGACAGATCTGGAAGCGCAATAAGCGGCGCCAGCCGCTCACGCACGGTCTCATACTCCTGACCGGTGAACTGAAGCAGCATGTTGCCGAAAGCGGGGAGCAGAAAGGGCAGCGACAGCAGCGCGAGCATGGCCCCTCGCAGCCGCCGGTCGCCGGCCACCAGGTCGTACACGTCCTCCATGATGCGGCCGGCGAAAAGGAGCACCGCCACGAGGGACAGCGCCGCCAGAGCGATGACGGGGGACGCCGGCGGCGCGTGCCACGCCAGGCCGACCGCCTCCCCCGCCACCAGCAGTACCGTCAAGACCCCCATCAACCCGGCGAGAGAGATCAGGCTGCTGCCCAGAACTAGTCCCGCATGGCTCACCGGATGGCTCAGCAGACGGGAGACCTCGAACCGCTCCACGATGCTCGGGTTGTAGCTGGCCGGCAATAGAAGCCACAGGAACAGGAGCCCGGTGTTTGTCAGCACCGTCATCTCAAGAGCCGCTTCGGGGGAGAGGTTGGCCAGCAGCAGGCCCAGGCCTACACCCGCAACGGCGCAGACCGGCAGATTGAGCAAGAGACCGAGCAGGCCGAGCAGGAACCGCCCCAACCGCGCCAGGATGTCCTGCCGGCGACTGCGGAAAACCGATAGCGTCAGACGCCACTGCAACCACAGGAGTGTCCGAATCTCAGCCGCCATCGCTCTCGCCCTCGCCGGTGAGCCACTGAAGAAGCGATTCCTGAGAGCCCTTCGGCCCCTGCGCCTGCACAATGCGGACGAACACGTCCTCAAGTGGGGCATCGTCTGAGAGACCTGCCACCTGTCGCAGGCCTTCGACGCTGCCTTGCGCCACCAGGCGGCCCCGGTTGATGATGGCGACCTGGTCGCAGAAGCGCTCCGCCAGGTCCATGACGTGAGTGGAGAAGAAGACGGTGGCGCCGCGCCGATCCACCATGTCGCGCAGGATGTCCTTGATCACCCGGGTGGAGATGGGGTCTACGCTCTCGAACGGCTCATCCAGGAAGAGGACCTCGGGGGCATGGATCAGGGCGGCAGCGATAGCCGTCTTTTTCCGCATGCCGGCCGAGAAGTCCACCACCATCTTGCCCGCGCTGTCACCCAACTCCAACGCTTCCAGGAGCGGGGTCACGCGCCGATCCAGCTCCGCCTGGCTCAGCCCGTGGAGCCGGCCGACCAACTCGATCTGCTCCACCGCCGTGAGCCGCTCGTACAGGCCCAGCTTCTCCGGCGCCACGCCGATGCGGCGCTTGACCTCCAGCGGCGCCTCCGTCACCGAGAAGCCGGCCACCGTCGCCCCGCCCGATGTCGGCGGCGTCAGACCCA
>JAAYZY010000185.1 GCA_012514615.1 Chloroflexota bacterium
CCTCTTCATCGACGAGGTGCACATGCTGGTGGGGGCAGGCTCCGCCGGCAGCGCTGTGGACGCAGCCAACATCCTGAAGCCGGCCCTCTCCCGGGGCGAGCTGCAGTGCATCGGGGCGACGACGCTGGACGAATACCGCAAGCACATCGAGGGGGACGCGGCCTTGGAGAGGCGCTTCCAGCCGATCCTGGTGGAAGAGCCCACCGTGGAAGAGGCGGTGGAGATCCTGCGGGGGATCAAGCCTCGCTACGAAGAGCATCACCAACTGGAGATCACCGAGGAGGCAGTGCAGGCGGCGGTGCATCTCACCTCCCGCTATGTCACCGACCGCTTCCTGCCCGACAAAGCCATCGACGCCATCGACGAGTCGGCCTCTCGGGTGCGCATGTACAAGAACCCCCAGGCTGCCGTGCTGCGGGAAACGTTCGTCAGCCTGAAGGCGCTGCGGCGGGAGATGCGTGAGGCCTTGGATAACCAGCGCTACGACGACGCCGCCGACCTGCGCTACCGCGAGGTGGAGCTGCAGGAGCGCCTGCGGCAGCTTCGCCAGGGCTGGGAGAAGCTGGGCCGGGCCAAGGTGAGCGCCGAAGACGTGGCCGAGGTCATCGCCATGTGGACGGGCATCCCCCTGACGCAGTTGGCGTCTCAGGAGTCGGAGCGTCTGCTGCGCATGGAAGAGGAGCTGCACCAGCGGGTGGTGGGCCAAGAGGAGGCCATCACCACCATCGCCAAGGCGGTGCGCCGGGCCCGCGCCGGCCTGAAGAACCCCCGCCGCCCGGTGGGCTGCTTCATGTTCTTGGGCCCCACCGGCGTGGGCAAGACGCTGCTGGCCAAGACCCTGGCCCAGTTCCTCTTCGGCAGCGAGGATGCCTTGCTGCAACTCGACATGTCGGAGTTCATGGAACGGCATACGGTGGCCCGCTTGGTGGGAGCGCCTCCGGGCTACGTGGGCTACGAAGACGCCGGCCAGCTCACAGAGACGGTGCGCCGCCGGCCTTACTCGGTGGTCTGCTTTGACGAGATCGAGAAGGCGCACCCCGAGGCGTTCAACATGCTGCTCCAGATCATGGAAGATGGCCACCTCTCCGACGCCAAGGGGCGGCAGGTGGACTTCCGCAACGCCATCGTGATCATGACCTCCAACGTGGGCGCGGCGGCCATCAAGCAGCAGGCCCCTCTGGGCTACAGCGTGGCCAAGGATGCAGACCAAGAGGCCCAGAACGACGACAGCAGCTACCGCGAGATGCGGAACAAGGTGACCAACGAGTTCGAGCGGGTCTTCCGACCCGAGTTCCGCAACCGGCTGGACGCGGTGGTGGTCTTCCGGGCCCTCACGCCGGCGCAGATCAGGGAGATAGTAGAGATCGAGCTGGCAGAGGTGCGGGAGCGCCTGGCGGAACGCGGCATCCACCTCAGCCTGACAGAAGAGGCCCACGACTGGCTGGCGCGGCGGGGCTACGACCGGGAGTTCGGGGCCCGGCCTCTCAAGCGCCTCATGGAGCAGACGGTGGAGGATGCCTTGTCGGAGGGGCTGCTGGGCGGCCGCTTCAAGGAGGGCGACAACGTCCTCATCGTCATCCGCGATGACGAGATCGCGCTGGAGCTGGAAGGCGCTGCCGCTGCCGCGGGCGAAGGCGGCGGGGCGCTGGAGCCGTTGCTTTCCCACTCGTAGTAGACCTGTCCGAGAACAACCGATCGGTTGGAGAGCCGGGGCG
>JAAYZY010000186.1 GCA_012514615.1 Chloroflexota bacterium
CCGAGACGATCTTCTTGGGTCTGCGCCTGTTGGAGGAAGGGGTAGAAGACGAGTCGTTCCGGCAGCGCTTCAGCCAGACGCCCGGGCAGGCGTTCGCCGCAGCCATCCTAGAGTGCGAGACCCTGGGCCTGGTGGAGGTTCAGCCGGACCGCCTGCGCCTGACGCCTCGGGGCCGCCTGTTGGCCAATCAGGTCTTCGTGCGCTTCATGCCCTAGGCCGAACGGCGCACCAACCGCGCCGCCAGCCAATGGAGCCCTGGCGCGGCCTCCTGGTGCAGGCCCACCGACCGCAGTTCGCCCATGGCCAGGTCGTAGTACGCAGCGGCCGCCTCTTCCGCCTGCTGGCGACTGTTCAGCGCCTCCAAGATGCCCAGCGCCTCGCGGATCTCCGCCTCACTCAGGATCGGCTGGCCATAGAGTTGCGCCAGGCGTCCAGCCAGGGCCGCTGCCGGGGACCCCGGCTCGCGAGTCAGGCGCTCCAGCGCCAGCGCCACCATGTAGGTTTTCTTCCGCTCGCGGATGTCGCTGGACGTCGACTTGCCGGTCACGGCCTCGTCGCCCCACGTGCCCAGGATATCATCCACGATCTGGAAGGCCATGCCCACGTCTTCGCCGAAGCGCCGGCAGGCCGCGATCATCTCGACGCCCTGATCGGCCAGCAGCGCGCCTAGAGCCACCGAGCTCCCCAGAAGCGCTGCCGTCTTGTTGCGGATCATCCAAAGGTAGAGGTCGAGGTCCACATCCAGGCGCGTTTCCATGTCCATGTCCAGGAACTGGCCTTCGGTCAGGGCGACGCACGTCTCGTGGAACATCCGCATGGCCTGCAGCACCTGCTGGGCAGGCACGCCCCGCGCCAAGAGCCCTTCCATGGCCATGTGCGCCACCGAGAACATACCGTCGCCCACGTTGATCGCCTGGGGCACTCCCCACAGGGTCCAGACGGTGGTGCGCCCGCGGCGCATCTCGCTGTCGTCTTCGATATCGTCGTGGATGAGGGAGAAGTTGTGCAGCAGCTCCAGCGCCGCGGTGGCCGGCAAGGCCCGCTCAGGGTCGCCGCCCAGGGCAGCGCAGGTCTCCAGGCACAAGAGCGACCGCACCCGCTTGCCCGTGTTCACCTGAGCTGGCTGCAGAGCCTCATCGACCCAGCCCATGTGGTAGTGCATCATGCCGTAGTGGCGCGCCAGCGAGGGGTTGGGCACCGCCAGGGCCCGGCGCAGCTCGGCATCGGCCAGCTGCAGAAACCGCCTGTGGCGAGCCTCCATCTGTTCAGGGAGCGGTGGGGTGCCGTGCATGGGGAGCCTCCTTGGTGCGGGCGCTAGGCCGCCGGGCGCAGGTGCGGGCTGTGCTGCAACGAGGCCACCGTGGCTGCGCCCACACAGAACATCACGGTGCGCAGCGTGTCCAACAGCTCGCCGATGGCCTCGGCCACCGCCTCGGCCGATACCAAAGCTGGCGGCAGAAAGGGGCGGGCTAGCCCCACCATGTGGGCGCCCAAGGCCAACGCCTTGGCTGCCGTGATGCCGTCGTAGATGCCGCCGCTGGCGATGATGGGCAGACCGGGGGCGCCCTGCTGGGCCAGCAGGAGGGCTTCGGCCGTGGGGATGCCCCAATCCTGGAAGGTCGCGGCCACTCGGCGGGCCCGGTCGCTCTCCGCTCGGTGCAGCTCCACCTTGGCCCAGTCGGTGCCGCCGGCGCCGGCCACATCGATGGCCGCCACCCCGGCATCCACCAGTTCCCGAGCCACCTCCCGCGAGATGCCCCAGCCCACTTCCTTGACCACCACCGGCGCGCCCAGCCCGCGGCAGACCTGTTCGATCTTGCCCAGCAAGCCGGCCCACTCACGGTTGCCGCCGGGCTGCAACACTTCCTGAAGCGGGTTTAGGTGCAGCACCAAGGCATCAGCCTCCGCCAGAGCCAGGGCCTTCTGGCAGTGCGCCAGCCCGTAGCCGTAGTTGAGCTGCACCGCCCCCAGGTTGGCCAGCAAGAGGATGTCTGGCGCCACCTCCCGAACGCGGTAGGTGTGTGCCAGGCCAGGGTCCTCCAAGGCAGCCCGCAACGAGCCCAACCCCATGGCCGCCCCACAAGCCTGGGCTGCTTGGGCCAGGGCGCGGTTGATCCCTTCCGCTGCAGCAGTGCCGCCGGTCATGGGGGAGATGAGGAGCGGAGCCGCCAGCCGCCGCCCCAAGAAGGTGGTGGATAGGTCGATGGCCGACCAGTCCACCTGCGGCAGCGCCTGGTGCACGAAGCGATAGCCTTCGAACCCAGTGGTCAGATGGGAAAACCCCACCTGCTCCTCAAGGCTGATGCGCAAATGTTCACTCTTCCGACCGTCGTGTGTTGTCAACCCCGTAACCCTGGCCGCAGATCGGTGTTCCACCTTTGGGATGTGCCGCAGTACGGACAAGCCGACCTATGATACCAACCGACCAGAGGCTTGTCAAACGGTTGACGTTCCCGAGAAAGCCTGGTACAATAGGCGCAACCAGACGTTCTCGAATGGTCCCTGGCCAAGCGATCCTGCGCCACAACAGACAGAGGGGGTGTCACAGTGTCCGATGCATTCGAGAAGATCAAAGGCATCATCGTTGAAGAACTAGGGGTGCCGGCTGAGAAGGTGACCATGGAAGCCGACTTCCGTGAGGACTTGGAAGCTGACTCCCTGGACCTTATCGCGCTCATCTCGGCGATGGAAGAGGTGTTCGGCGGCGAGATCCCCGATGAAGATATCGTGGGCATCCGCTCTGTGGGCGACGCCGTGCGCTACATCGAGGAGCGTGGCTAGCGGCTGCACTCGAGGCGCCGGTTCGTGTGAGAGGTAGATCCAGGGGGTGCCCTGCCCAGCGCAGGCACCCCTTCGCCACATCTAGGGTCAGAGTGGTTCACTTGACCCCAAGAATCCCAAGAATCTGCTGCAGCCGGAGGAGGAAGACGGTGGTTCGCATCGACCCAACCATCTGCTGCGCATGCGGAGGCTGCGTGAGCCTCTGCCCGGTGGGTGCGCTCTTCCTGGCCGAGACCCGCCTGGAGGTCCGCAGTGCCTGCACCGACTGCGGGCGCTGCGTGGAGGTCTGCCCAACCGGCGCACTGTCCCTGGAAACCCCTGGCAAGGGCATCTCCAGCGCTGCCCCTGAGCGGGATAGCTACGACGTGGTGGTGGTGGGCGGTGGGCCGGCTGGAGCCGTTGCCGCAGCGGAAGCCGCACGCCTGGGCCTCTCCACCCTGCTGGTGGAGAAACGTCAGGATATCGGCGCGCCGGTCCGCTGCGCTGAAGGTGTATCGGCCGCCGGGCTCCTCCCCTTCGTCCAGCCAGACCCCCATTGGATCGCCGCCCAGGTGCACCGGGCTGAGATCATCGCCCGCCAAGGCAAACATGAGACGCTCCGCCATTACCAGGGAGGGCAAGGCTACATCCTGGAGCGTAAGGTTTTCGACCGCGCCTTGGCTGAAGAGGCCGCCCGGGCTGGGGCATCGGTCCGGGTCAAGACTGCGGCGTCGGGCGTTGTGCTGCAAGGGGGGCGCGTGGTGGGGCTGCGCCTCCGGCAGGGCCAGCGGGAGCTGGAGGTGGCGTGCCGCCTGGTCATCGCGGCCGATGGCGTAGAGTCACAGGTCGGCGCCTGGGCCGGCCTGCCCACCCTTCTCCCTCCCCAAGACGCCATGAGCTGCGCCCAGTACCTCTTGGCTGGCGTGGACACCGACCCCGCCTGCTGCCGCTACTGGGTCTCTGAAGCGCTAGCCCCCGGAGGCTACGTGTGGGTCTTCCCCAAAGGCGAAGGACGAGCCAACGTGGGCCTGGGCGTGCAAGCAGACCTCGCCCCAGAACCAGCGCTGGCCCTGCTGAACCGCTTCGTTGAGAACGAGAAGGGGCTCTCCGGCGGCCACCCGGTGGCGCTCATGTCGGGAGTCGTGCCGGTGGCCCTGCCCCTGCCTCGTTTGGTGGCCGACGGCCTGATGGTCGTGGGCGACGCCGCCCGTCAGGTGGACCCCCTCAGCGGCGGCGGCATCGTCAACGCCATGGAAGCGGCGTGGATGGCCGCACAAACCGCGGCCCGGGCGCTGGAGGGCGGCGTCGCCTCGGCCGCCCAGCTGCGCCCCTATGAGGAATCGTGGCGAGCCAGCACCGGTCGCCGCATCGAGAAGAGCTACCGCTTGCGAGAGCGCTTCGCCCCGGGCCAGCGCACCAGCCCGGGCTTCTTGCGCGTGTTCGCCGTCGCTGTGGCTGGCTAGCCAGCCGCAGATCCAGACGCCCAGGAGGGAACCCATGAGCCAAGTCGTCGCCGTGGTCACCGACACCTGCGCCTGCCTACCGCCGCCCATGGCTGCCGATCTGGGGGTGGAGGTGGTCCCCTACTACATCCACCGCAGCCAGGAGACGCTGCGGGATCTGGTCGACGTGCAGCCGGATGAGTTCTACCGCTGGCTGCCCCAGGCCGCCGAGCTGCCGAAGACCGCCAACCCCGGCCCGGGCGATTACATCAGGGCGTTCCAGAACGTCCGCGGCCGCGGTCTGCGCCAGGCGACGGTGATCTGCATGACCTCCAAAGGCAGCGGAGCCTACCAGTCGGCTTGCGTGGCCAAAGAGATGGCCGCTCAAGAGCTCCCTGAGATGACGGTGGACGTCATCGACACGCTGCGCGTCTCCATGGCCCACGGCTGGGCGGTCATCGAAGCGGCCCGCGTGGCCCAGGCCGGCGCTTCCCAGGCCGAGGTGCGCGCTGCAGCCGACGGCGTGGCCAGCAAGGCGGTGATGATCCAGACAGCCGACACCCTGCGCTACCTGTACATGGGCGGGCGCATCGGCAGGGCGCAGCATCTGGTGGGCTCGCTCCTGCGCATCAAGCCCCTCATCGGCATGGAAGACGGCATCATCACCCCCTTGGGCACAGCCCGCAGCCGGGGCCAGGCCTACGCACGCATGGTTGAGCTGATCGCAGAACAGGTGGGGCCAGGGGGGCGGATCAAGGTGGCCTATATGCACGCGGCCGCGCTGGCCGATGCGGAAAAGCTGCGGCGTCTGGTGGAGGCGCGCCTCACCTGTGTGGAGACGATCGTCACCCAGTTGAACCCGGCCTTGGGGGTGCACACCGGCCCGGGCATGGTAGGCCTGGCCTACTACCCGGTCTAGCGGCGGCCTCAGTCGATCTCCACAGCCAAGCCGAAGAGCTCCCTCGCTTCGGCCACCACAAAGAGGGAGCCGCTGAAGCAGACCAGGGCGTCGGCATCGGCGGCTTTGCTGGCGTCCCGCCACGCGTCGGCGATCCCCTCTGTCTCCATCACCCTTTGGAACCCCGCCTCCCGGGCTGCCGACGCCACCTGGGCTGAAGGCAACGCCCGAGGGTGCTTGGTCTGGGTGGCCACCAGCAGGTCGCCCGGGCGCTGCAGCGCCCGCAGCACCGTCAACAGGTCTTTGCCCGACGAAGCGCCCACAACCCACACCACCGGCCGCTGGGGGTAGGTCGCATCCAGCGTGGCCCGCAGTTGGGCGGCCGAATCCGGGTTGTGTGCGCCGTCCACCACCGCAAGCGGTCGTTGGTGCACCACCTCGAAGCGCCCTGGCCAGCGCACTGCCTCCAGCCCCTGCCGCACCGCGGAAGCTGGCAGCAGCCATCCCTCGTCGCCCAGGGCCGCCAGCACGCCCAACGCCAGCCGCAGGTTGCGCCCCTGAAAGGCCCCCTGGAGCGGCAGCCGCACCGTGCGTGGGTCCAGGGGATAGGCCAGGCGATCGGTCTCGCCCGTGCCGTCGAAACGCACCTGCTCCAGGTCGAGGTCCTGGGCGTGCAGCCACCGCGCCCGACGGGCCAGACAGACCTCCCGCAAGGTGGCGAGCGCTTCGTCCGGTTGGGCCCCACACACGAAGACGCCGCCCAAGGGGATGACGCCGGCCTTCTCTCTGGCGATGGCCGTCACCGTATGGCCGAGGATGGCGGTGTGGTCCAGGCCCACGGTAGCCATGGCTGCCAGGTGGTGAGGGACGGCGTTGACCGCGTCGAACTGGCCACCGCGCCCCACCTCCAGCACCGCCGCCTGCACCCCCTGGCCGGCGAAGTGCGCCATGGCCATCACCGTAGCCAGCTCAAAGGTGGTGGGCCAGTCCTCCACCGGGTGCGACTCCAGCCAAGCCTCCACCAGAGGTCGCAGCCGGTCAACGAAGCCCACGAACTCCCCTTGGCTGATGGGCGTACGCCCCACCTGGATGCGCTCGCGAAACGAGTGCAGGTGGGGCGACGTGTAGAGCCCCACCCGCAGGCCGCAAGCCCGCAGCGCCGCCTCCAGCATCGCCGCGGTGGAGCCCTTGCCCTTGGTGCCGGCCACCACCAGGCTGGGGAACGCCATTTCGGGGTGCCCCAGCCTGGCCAGAAAAGCCTGGGTGCGCTGAGGCGCTCGCTCGTAGCCAGCCCAACGGGCGTGGCCGGTGTGCTCCACGAAGCGGTAGAGGTAGTCGATGGCTGTTTGGTAGGCCGGAGGTGCGCCTCGCATGGTGAGCTCCTAGCCGTCCCGGCGGTCCAGCAGGCGGCGGCGCGGCCAGACCACCGCCAGGCAGGCCAGCCCCAGACCGGTCACCCAGAGGTGGATCGCCAGCTCCACCGCCGACTCGCCGCTCAGGGGCCAGTACAGCCTGTTCTGCAGGAAGAAGAGGATGTCCATGGAGCCCAAGAAGACCAGCGCTCCTGCCGCCGCCAGGCTCCAAAGCAGCCCCCACGGCTTGGCCTGCCACAGGCCCAGGCCGCCCAGAAGGCAGGCCAAGGCTGCCCAGGCGTCGGCCAGGGGGAACGACAGCTCCCAGGCAAACCAGCAGGCA
>JAAYZY010000187.1 GCA_012514615.1 Chloroflexota bacterium
CGGTGGAACTGGCGGCCAACGGCATCATCACCTTGCGGAAGATGCCCCAGGCGGTGCAGCCGTCGATGGTCGCCGCGTCCTCCAGGTCTTTGGGGATGCCCTCAAAGGCGCTACGCATGATGAAGACGCCCAGCGGCAGCCAGTAGGCGGTGTAGGGCATGAACAGCCCAGCCCACGTATCCAGCAGATCGAACCGGCTCAGCAGTTGGTACAGGGCTGGCACGGTCATCACCCGGGGCATGAACATGGTGATAAGCACCGACCAGAAGACCAGGTTCTTGCCCGGGAACTTCAGCCGGGCGATGGCGTAGCCAGCCAGGGCGGTGACAATGATCACCGATGCCACAGTCACCCCGGTGACGATGATGCTGTTGCGGTAGATGATGGCCAGCTGTGGCACCTTGGTCCAGACGTAATCGAAGTTCTCCAGGGTGAGCGTGCTCGGCAGCAACGGCATGGGGGTCACGTAGGTCTCTTTGACCGGGCGAAAGGCGATGCCCACCACCCAGATGAACGGTGCCAGGGAGAAGAGGGCCATGGCCAGCATGAAGCCATGCTTCAGGGCGAAGCTCAGGTAGCGGCGCAAGCGGTCGGCGGAGACAAGGGGACTGGCGCTTCCGGCCTGTGTTGCAGTGGTCATGGTTGCCTCCTCACTCCACGTCGCCGCCGCGCAGGTACTTCCAACCCAGGTAGGCCAGGATGGACGAGAGGATACCCAGGATGATGTACCAGGCTGCGCCGTAGCCCTGATCCCAGTTCTTGTCGCGGAAGCAGATGTAGTAGGCCTGCAAACCATAGGTCATGGTAGAGCGGATCGGGCCGCCTTGGGTCATGATCAGGGGCTCCTCCGTCATGCCCAGGGTCTGCAGACGCAACACCAACACCACCAAGAGCGTGGGCCGCAGCAGCGGCATGGTGATATGGCGCAACAGGTCCCATTCGTTGGCCCCGTCGATGCGGGCCGCTTCCACCAACTCTTGGGAGATGTTGCTCAGCCCCACCAAGAAGAGCATCATGGTCACGCCCATGAGGCGCCACACGCTCATGAAGATCAGCGAGGCCAGGGCGGTGTTGGGGTCAGAGAGCCAGCCCTTCCACGGCCAGTTGATGCCCAAAATGTCGATGAGCAGGTGGTTCATCACGCCCCAGCTCGGGTCGTAGATCCACTGCCAGACAATGAAGATGATGGCAGCCGGCAGCACCACCGGGAAGTAGAAGATGGCGCGATAGGCCGTGGAGACAAAGCGATTCAGCACTCGGTCCAGCACCAGCGCTACCACCAGCGCCAAGATGGTGCTCAGCGGCACGTACCACAGGGTGAACTTGATGGCCACCCAGGCGCTGTCCAGCATCTGAGGGTCTTGCGCCCACTTGAGGTAGTTGCCCAGCCCCACATACTGGACGCGATCCGGGCGTAGGAACTCAAAGCGGTAGAAGCTCAGGGAGAAGGTGCGGATGAGCGGGTAGATGACGAAGACCGCGTAGTACAGCACCAACGGCAGCACAAAGAGGTAGCCGATCCTGTTCTTCCGCGCCAGCGCCCAACTGTTACGCAGGCGATCGCCAAACGTCTGCTTGGCCAACGTGTGTACAGCCATGGGCCTCCCTTCCTAGAAACGCAACAGAGCCGTCAAGCCCTCCGACGCAGCACAGACATAGGGTACCAGGATATGGGGAGAGATGGGGAGAGACAGCCACCGCGAAGGGGGCATCAGAGGCGCGCCGCTGACGTTTCGTCAGACTGTCTCCCCCACCCCAGAGTGAGGCCTGGTCGGGCGTGAGGCCCGGCCAGGCGGCAGCGCCAGGCTGCCTAGTCTCCCATCTCAGCGACGCCCTCGGCGATGCGCTTCTTCATGGCAGCCAGCGTGTCGTCCACGCTCTGCCCCTGGAGGAACATCTTCTCCAGCTCCTCCTGCATCACCGGTTGCTCCACGTTCAGGAAGTACGCATTGAACGGAATCGGCTTGGTGTTGTCCAACGTGGCGATCAGGCCAGGCGCCCATGCCGGCAACACCCCCTCATCCTCCAACCCCTTCACCGCCGACTTGAACGGCACCAACTTCCAGTTGTCCACCACCGACTGCTTCACCGCCTCGGGGTCGAACAACCCTTTCACCGCAAAGTGCAGCGCCCCTTCCTTGTTCTCCCCATAGGTCGGAATCACCGCACCACCCGTCCAGAAGATCGTCCCCGTCTTGCTCCCCTGCGGAAACGCTACCATCTTCATGTCGTCTTCCGGCTGCCCAGCCTGGATCGCCCGCAACAACTGCGTCTGCCAGTAGATCTCCATGGCTACCGCACCAGACTGAAACGCCTTCGACGCACCCAACGACTGCGACGACGTGGCCGGCATGTACGGGTACAGCTTCGCCATCACCTCCAACGTCGTCTTCGCCGAAGGATCATCCACATTGATTACGCCTTCGGGCGTGAACGGCGCATCGGTGAAGGTGTTCAGGATAGGGAAGAACATCCGGTGCGCAAACGTCCAGTCCGCTCCAAACGCCGCCACCGAATCCCCATACTTCGCCTTCAGCTTCTCCGAGTACGACAACACCTCGTCCCACGTCTTGGGCGGCTCCTCTGTCCCCACCGCCTCCTTCAACATCGACGGCCGGTAGATCAACCCAAATACGTCGCTCCAGTACGGAATCAGGTACGACTTCCCATCCCCTGTCC
>JAAYZY010000188.1 GCA_012514615.1 Chloroflexota bacterium
AGATGTTGCCCAACTGTCGGCCGTCCAGCCCCTCGTCAGGCTCTTCCCGTGGCTCCAACCCCAATACGTTGGCCACGAAGAACCAGAAAGGGCAGGCGCGGTAGCTCTCCAAGCGGCTGGGGCTCCAAGTGTGCTGCGGACCGAACCGCACTGCGAACATCGCCGCAAGATGGCTCAGGTCACCGTCGAGGGGCGAGGGCGCCTCCGGCGACTGCCGGCTGACAAGCACCCCGACCGCGGCTCGCAGCCGGCCCACCCGCGCGCGCCCCTCTTCTGGGATCCCCGCGGCCCAGTCGTCCAGGTTGCCGCGGCTGGCCAGGCTCTCCAGCAGCTCGGGCCAAGAGGCGGCAAGGTACGCGTCCGGGGCGCTCTCGCCCATCAGATGCTGAGGCGTAGCCTGGGCCAGGCGAGCCAGGTCTTCCCAATAGGGCGAGGCCTCCCACGGCGCGCCCCCTTCGGCCAAGCGCGGGCGCGTCAGCAGCAGGCGCTCGTCGGCTGCAGACACGGACTCATAGAAGAGCTGGGCCTCGTCGCTCTCGGTGGAAAGCTCCAGCGGTAGGCCCTGCTCCACCTGCAATCGAGTGCGGTCGGCGTCCCGCAAGAAGGGGTCTTCGTGCAGGGCAGCAGGGAACTCGCCCTCGGCGCAGCCCACCAGCGCCACCGCTCGGAAGTGCAGGCCCCGTGCCTGACCCACTTCGGCGGCCACGATCTCCTCACGGTCCGGCCGCATGGGAACCTGGTAGGTAGACGCTTCCACCACTCCCACCAGCTCCTCGAAGAAGCGGGGGAACTCCACCCCCGCGCCCAAGCCCAAGGCGGCCTCAGCCCACACCAGCCCCCGCAGAACATCTTTGAACGCCTGCAGGGCCGCCACATCCCAGGCCGCTGTCTCGTCGTCTCCTCGGCGTGCGCAAGCCACCACCTCTAGCGAGGTGTTGGTCTTCAGCGGAGTCGGGTAGTCCGTCGGCGTGGCGGGGTCTGGGCCGATCAGGTCCTCCAGCCAGGCCACGAAGTCGCGGTAGGGCCGTGCGCCGGCCGGCGGCCGGATCCGCTGCACAAAACGCCGGAACTTCCCCTGTAGGGCCGCCCTTTGGAGGTCGGCCAGCGCCGACCCGCCCCGCTCCTCGTCGATCTCCTCCTCGGTGCGCAAGCCAGCCAGGGCTGAGAGCGCCTCGGCCCATTGAGCTTCTCCCCCGATGACGCGCCCCCAGCGGGCCGCGGCGTCCAGGGCGTCAGCATCGGCCGGGCCGATGCCTACCGCTTCGACCCCTTCGACGGCCGGCCGCACCGACCAGGCGAAGTAAGGAGACCGCCACGCCTCCACCACTTGCCGGCGCGGCAGCGCCAGCTCCGCGCTGCCTGCTGCGCCCGGCAGGGCTAGGCGCAGCAGGTCCAACAGGGCGGCCACTGCCGGGTTGCCCCGCAGGGGAAGGCCGGCGGCCAGCCGCAGCGGCAGGCCGAACTCCCGCGCTGTCTGAAGCAAGAAGGGTCGGTAGGGCGCCAGAGAACGGGCTAGCAGCGCCACTTCCCCCGGTCGCAGGCCGTCCTGCACCAGGCGCGCTTTCAGCCAACGCAGCGCTGCCCGAGCTTCACCAGCGCGGTCTGGCGCTTCCAAGAGCTCCAGGGCCTGGCCCTGCGGCACGCTGCCCTCCGCGCCCCGTAGCAGGCCGCGCTCCAGATGCGCCAGAGGCCAGGCGCGGCCAGCAGCGGCAGGCAGCGGCTCAGCCTGCACCCCCAGCGCGGCCTCCACCTGCTGGCCTGTACGCTGGAAGCGCCGGTAGACCAAGGGGCGATCTGGGTCTTCCAGGTCGCCCCCCAGGGCGATGACCACCTGCCCAACGCGCCGGGCAAGCGCCCACAAGAGCGCCATTTGTACCTGGGAGAAGCGGTCGAACCCGTCCACAATCAGTAGGGGCCACGAAGGCCCTGCCCCTGCGGGCTGCCTTTCCAGCGCCTCCACCGCCAACCAGCCCAGCCCCTGGCGGTCGGCCCAGCCTGCCCTCTGCAGCCGCTCTTGGTAGGCGCGGTAGACCGCCGCCAGCTCCGCCAGGCGTGGCTCGTCTCCGAGACCAGCCACTGCGCCGGCGAAGCGTTCGGGGTCCACGCGCCCTTCCTTCAGCTCACTGATGAGACGCTGCAGCACGTGGACGAAACCCGGCCGCGCTTGCAGCGGCCGGTAGTGGACCAGGGGCAGTTGGTCCACCACGGCCCGCAGCAGGCGGAACTGCACCGGCTCGCTCAGCTCGGTGTAGACCCCGGCGCTGGCAACCAGACAGGCCCGGTACAGCCCGTCGAACGTCTGCACCTGCACCCCCACAGCGCCCCCGGCCTGGGCCAGTCGGCGGCGGAACGCCCGCGCCTGCAGGTACGTGGGCACACACACCCAGGGTACGTCTTGGAGGTCCTGGGCGGCCTCCTGCGCCAACCTGAGCACGTAAGCGGTCTTGCCGGCCCCTGCCGGGGCCACGATCAGCCGTACGGCCATGGCGGTTCACCTCCCATGCGGCAGCCGCTTCGCGGCCACGGGCTGCCCGATCTCCCGCAGGCCGCCCCGGGCCGCTGCCGCCCCCAACACCGCACAGAGCGCGCCCACCACGGCATGGGGGACGATGCTCCCCCAACCCCACAGCCAGGCACCCAGCAGCGCACCCACCACACGGGCCGCTGCGATGGCGGTCATGTTCAAGGCCATGAGCGAGGCCCGCGAGGTGGGAGCCAGCTCTGTGGCCAGGGGCAAGATCGAGACAATGGCGAACTCGAAGGTCACCACGATACAGGCCACCCCCACCAGCGCCCCGGTCAACCCCAACCCGGCCAGCCAGGGCAGTGCAAGCAAGCTCACGGCCAACCCCAATAGGCCCAGAAGGGCGCTGCGCCGCTTGCCCAGCCGGTCGGTGAAGCTGGCTGACCCCAGTTCTGCGGCGGCCTCCGCCAGCCCCACCACGGCCGAGGCCAGCCCCAGCGTGCTCAAGCTCAGGCCGAAGGCGGTCTCCAGCCAGCCGCCATAGACGATGAACGGCGTCTCCATGGCCAAGACGAGGCAGAAGCTGGTAGCCAGCAGGGCCTGGACATCCCGTCGCCGCAGCAAGACCCGCCAGACAGCCAGGGTCTCGGCCAGGATCTGGCGCTGACTGCCCCGGCCCACCTCCTGGTGGTCAACTGGCAGGCTGGCCAACGTCAGCCCCAGGCTCCCCACCCCCAAGATGATGAGCACGGCCCAGGGCGCTTGCCAGCCGAAACGCTCGATGAGCACACCGGAGGCCGGCACACCCACAAGCCACGCGGCCGACCACGAGAGCTCCAGCGCGCCGATGGCTCGCCCGCGTTGGTGGTAGGGCACCGCATCGCCCAGGTAGGCGTGCACAGCAGGGTCGTAGAGCATCTTGGCCAGGCCGAAGAGGGCAAAGGCCACCACAGCCGCCGGCAACGTGCGCAGCCCGGCCAGGGAGAGGGCCGCCAGCGTGAACAGGCCCAACGCCAAGGCCATGGTGCGCCGCCGGCCGAAACGGTCGGCGAAAGCGCCCAGAAGCGGCGCGAACAAGGCGCTGGTCATGCGCAACGTGACCAGGGCGCTGGCCTGCGCCAGCGTGATCCCCAGGCCACGGGCGATGCTGGGCAAGAAGGGGTAGATGATGCGGAACGAGGTGTTCAGCGTCAGCCGGGCGAGAAAGAGCCCAAACAGCCCCCAGGTGGGGGCTGCTGGGTCGGGCGCGGCTTGCCTAGCCGCCACACGGGGGTCCACGGGATACGGCTGAAGCTAATACCCCCAGCCGCGCTGCACCATCAGCGGCACGTAGCAGCGGTAGCCGCCCGTGTTGGCTCCGACGGTGGCCGTGGGCGTGGGGGCAAGGGTGGGCTGGCGACTCGGCGTCGGCGACGGTGACGGCGTCCCTGTGGGGGTTGCCGTAGGCGCCGGCGTAGCCGTGGGCGCGTCCGACGGCGTGAGGGCAAACCACCGCAAGACCCGTTCCATGACCGTCTGGCGATCGGTCGCGCTGTCGATCGCCTCGAAACCGAACGCCAGGTAGACCACCTTGTAGGCGCCGGTCTTCACCGCCACCCCGGCGCTGCCGGTGGATGCGATCCCTTCCTCCGACGCCTCGGGCGCCGGCTCCGTCTGGTAGCCCGGCAGGCTGAGATCGTACGGGCTCAGCGGGGCCTGATCCGGCGGCGCGCCGAGCACGTTGCTGTAGAAGAAGACCGACATCGCCGGCGCCAGCGGGTCGATCTCGTCCGGCTGGAACTGATCGTTGGCCCCATCGCCGCCGCTGATGCGCAGCTGCAGGCCCCCGCCGACGGGGTCCGACGCCCGGCCACGCAGATGGTGAATGCCGGTGTTGTTGGCCACATACCGAGCGTGGAGATAGTCTTCCAGGAAGGAACGGCCGCTGCCTTGCAGGTGAAAGGCCACATCCTGGCCGCTGAGGAACAGGTTGCCCCCACCGTCCAGGTATTGCTGCAGCGCCTCGCGGGTCGCCTGATCGCAGAACTTGCCCCAGAACGGCACCACCCAGATCACCGCCCCGCCTTTGTACTGGCGCAGCGCCGCCGCATCCAGCGCCCCCATCTGGGTGAAGTCCCAGACGTCGTAGCGGTAGCCCAGCGCATCCAACGCCCTGGTGTAGTAGCCCAGCACCCAGGCGATGGCCGGGTCCATATCGGCGACGACCAAGATGCTCGCTTGCCGGGGGAAGGGGTCCAGCACCTGCACGGTGGTCGGTTCTGTGGGTACGGTGATGGCGTTGCCGTCCACATCGGTGGCCGTGATCTGATACTGGATGGTTGTCCCGGCAGGGAATGGCCCGATGCGGGCCCCGTACCAGTTGTCGGCGGCAGCTCGATCGCTGTGCTGACCGTCGTCGAAAAGGGGCACCGAGGCTTGCGTCACTCCGTTGCGCTGCCAGAACAGGCGCACGCTGCCCACGCCCCGGTCGTCCACCACGCAGACGCGCAGCGTCAGGCGGTCGTCGGGGCTGGGGTTGGCAGCCGGCTCTTGCTCCACCGTCTGGACGTAAGGCGGCGGCGAGGCGTCTTCACGGCTGCCCAGGATGCCGAACCAGATGTCGTTCTGCCCCAGGCGGTCGCTGGACCAAACCACTGCCAGCCGACCATCTCCCAGCGGCGCTAGCGACGGCTCAACATCGTAGCCCAGGAAGCGAGTGAACGCCTCGCTAGGGCTCCAGGTGCCGCCGCCGTTGTCTGAGCGCATGATCCAGAGGTCCTGGTTGCCGGAGCGGTAGGAGTACCAGGCCAGCCACAGGCGGCCCGAAGGCTCGGCAGCCAGCGCCGGACCGGCCCCGTAGTCCGGATACGACGTCAGGGCAACCGCCGCGGTCCAGCGATTGCCCCCGTCCTTGCTGTGACGCTCCCAGATGTAGTTGGCGCAGCGCCAGGCGATCCACAGCGTGCCGTCGGCGCTGCTGGCCACGGTTGGGGCCTCATCCCGGCCGGTGGAGGTACTGACCGCCCGGGGTGCGCTCCAGCTCTTGCCGGCGTCGGTGGTGCGGGAGGCCCACACGTCTGGGTTGCCGGAGCGCATCGATTGCCACACCAACCAGACCGCGCCGTCGGCGGCGCGGGCCAAGTTGGGGGACGAGTCTTCCTTGGGGTGTGCATGCACCACCACTGCCGGCGACCAGAGGCCGGCCTTCCCCACCACCATCTGCAGCTCTGGGTAGCCGCCTTGTTCATTGACCCAAACCACCATCACCCGACCGTCGCTCAGTTCCACCGCCGCCGGGTCGCGATCAACGCAGGGGGTCACCGTCAGCCGCACCGGGTCAGACCAGACCGCCCCTTCCGACTCGCTCTCGGCATACCAGATGTCGGCATTGCCCGAGCGTTCCGAGCTCCAGAAGACCATCAACCTGCCATTGGAAAGGCGCAGCAACTGCGGAGAGGCGTCGTCGGCCTTGTGGGCCGCCACGGCCAGGGGCGCATCAGCCGCCAGGGCCTCTGCTCCAACAGCCGAGAACGGGAGCAGACCCAACAGCATGATCACCGCCAAACCGAGGGAGAAGACGCGGGTACTCAAAGGGGTGCCAGATCGCAAACGGTTGCTCCTCTGGGCCAGAATGAACTACCCACTAATTATAGCACAGCGTTGCGACAATGACAAATCGTTCACCCGCCGGACTGCCAGGATGAACGAACCTTCATCTTCGGGTCTGAAGCGCGAGGGCCACACCGTTCGCCCCCCGGCAAGCCCCAACTTGGAGGAGGTGCGGCACAGCTTGACAGCCCATCCGCCTTTCGGTACAATGGGCAAGCCATACCCCTTCAGGGTATAAACCGTTGAGAGAGCCGACGATGCCTACAGTAGACTTCACCAAAGCCCAAGCTGCCCTCATCCCAGTGGTCGACGCCGATCGCTGCCGGGCCTGCCGCCGCTGTGTGGCCCGCTCCGTCTGCAGAAGCAAGGCGATACTGCGGATCGACCGCGAAGACCCGGCGTTCATCGATGCCAGCCTGTGCTACGCCTGCCATTCCTGCGTTCCGGCCTGCCCCAACGGGGCCATCCGGCTGCCGGCCAACCATCGGGAGCCCTTGGGGCCACCCTAGCGCGTCGTCGCCAAGGAGAGAGTGAGACCCCATGAACAGCCAACCGCGCCCGCAAGAGGCGTTGATCCGAGACTTCGTGGAGCAGAGGGTCTGGGCCGTGGTGGGCGTCAGCGAAGACCCCCGCAAGTTCGGGCACATCATCTTCCTGAACCTGCGAGCCGCCGGCTACCAGGTGTACGGCGTCAACCCAAAGGGCGGCTGCGCGGATGGCGAGAGCCTGTACCCTTGTCTGGCAGCTCTGCCGGAGCCGCCCGCCGTCGTTGACCTGGTGGTGCCGCCGCCCGCGGCGACGCAGGTGGTGCAAGAGATGCACCGCCTGGGCCTACACCGCGCCTGGCTGCAGCCGGGCGCCGAATCGGACGAGGCCATCGCGTTCTGCCACGCCCACGGCATCGACGTCATCCACGGAGCGTGCGCCATGGTGCACCGGCGGAAGTGGCGGTAGCGCGTTTTGGAGGCCAGCCGTTCCCGTGCTATACTGCCCATGGCAACCGAACTACACACAGATCCAAACCTAGTGGAGGCTACTCTTTGAGCAATCGGCATCTGAAGATCCTGTACCTAGCGGCCGAGGTCGTTCCCTTCGCCAAGACCGGCGGGCTGGCCGACGTGGCCGGCTCGCTGCCCAAGGCCATCCACGCCTTGGGGCACGACATCCGTGTGGCCATGCCCCGCTATGGCCGCATCGACCCGGGCAAGTTCGGGCTGCGCAAGGCGTTGGGGTCTTTCCCCGTCCCCCTGGACGAGAACAGCGATCATGCGGAGATCTACGAAGGCCGCATCGGCGAAGCGGTTCCCATCTACTTCGTGGAGAACCAGCGGCTGTATGACCGCGAGGGGATCTACATGTACCCCGATGACGCCGAGCGCTTCATCTTCTACTGTCGCGCCGCCATCGAAATGCTGCGGCAGATGGATTGGCAGCCAGACATCATCCACTGCAACGACTGGCACACCGCCATCGTGCCCAACTGGTTCAAGACCCTCTACAAGACCGACCCGTTCTTCACCCACACGGCCACCGTCTACACCATCCACAACCTAGCCTACCAAGGCATCTTCGGCCACCGCGTGTTGGAGATCGCCGGTGTGGACGAATTCGGGTTCCTGGCCCACCCCGACACCTCTGACCTGAATCAGGTGGTAGACCTGATGGCTCGGGGAATCCTCTTCGCCGATGTCATCAGCACCGTCAGCGAGACCTACGCCCAGGAGATCCTTACGCCGGAGTTCGGCGAGCGGCTGGACCCCTTGCTGCGAGACCGTCGACACCGGCTGTTCGGTATGCTCAACGGCATCGACACCGAGACCATGGATCCTTCCAAGGACCCCCACTTGGCCCAAACGTTCGACGCCGCCTCGCTGGACCGGCGTGTGGCTAACAAGCTGGCCTTGCAGCGCGAAGCGCATCTGGAGGAAAACCCAGATACGCCGCTTCTGGGGGCCATCTCTCGCCTCACGGACCAGAAAGGGTTTGACCTGCTGAGCGCGGCCATCGAGCCCATGGTGCGCTTCCTCGGAGCCCAGTTCGTGCTGCTGGGCACCGGCGACCAGCACTACCACGAGATGTTCCAACAGTTGGCCCAGCGCTTCCCGGGCCGGGTCAGCGCCTTCCTCACCTTCAACGCCGCGTTGGCCCAGCGCATCTACGCCGGCACCGATATGTTCCTCATGCCGTCGCGGTTCGAGCCGTGCGGCCTGGGCCAGATGATGGCCATGCGCTACGGCAGCGTGCCGGTGGTGCGTGAGACCGGCGGCCTGGCCGACACGGTGAACGATTACGATGCCCGCAGCGGCGTCGGCAATGGTTTCACCTTCAAAGACTACGAGCCCCTGGCGCTCTACACCGCCATCGCCAGGGCCGTAGAGACCTACCGCCACCCTGACGTGTGGCGGCGCATCCAACTCACGGGTATGAACGCTGACTTCTCGTGGGACGCCTCGGCGCGCAAGTACATCGACCTCTACGAGCGTGGGTTGGCCGTCATTGGCGGCGAGCACAAGCTGGAAGAATACGACCTGAGCCGGCCAGCGCCGGACAGCCAAGGCAGCTGAACGCCTCAGAGGAGAGCACCATGGCAACCGACAACCCCAGATTCCCCCAGCGCGAGATCGTGAACCTGGAGGCCCTGGTGGCTGCCCTGCCCGCTGAAGAGCAGGAACGCTTCCGACGCATCTTCCACGTCACCAGCACCGTGGGCACGTTGGTGCCCCCCCCAGAGATGATCCCCTGGATCGAGCGGTTCTTCGGCTCTCGGGAGGCG
>JAAYZY010000189.1 GCA_012514615.1 Chloroflexota bacterium
CATCTGCAACTGCTGCACCTGCTGCTGTGGGGCCCTGGAGGCCCAGCGCCACGGCACCCCCATGCTGGCCCCGTCCGGCTACCTCTGTGGGGTGGATGAGGCGGACTGCGTGGGCTGCGGCGCCTGCCTCACGGCCTGTGCTTTCGGCGCACTGGCTCTGGAAGACGGGCTGGCCCGGGTGGACGCGGAGGTCTGCATGGGCTGCGGGGTGTGCGTAGGCCGCTGCCCCCAGGGGGCGCTCTCGCTGCAGCGCGACGCGGCCAAGGGGGCGCCGCTGGAGGTACGCGCGCTCATGGCCGGCGCGGCGCAGTCGGCCTGAGCGTTCTCAGGGCCCGGGGGCTGCCCTCCCGCACCAGGCGGGGCGTCAGCCAGGCCCCCGTAGGGGGCAGAAGCCGGGTTGCCGGGTGGGCAGGCCGGGCTCCCGCCCGGGTGGCCCGACAGACGCATGGGAGGTGCGTATGCAGGGGATGCAGCAAGACCTAGCGGAGTTCCGAGAGCAGCTTGACCGGGGCGCGATCCAGCGGGCATACCGAGCGCTCATCGCCTACATGATGGGCCTGCGCGCCCATTTTCAGTCCCGGTTCCCGGGCTATGCCGTGTCTGGGCTCTACCAGGGCTATATGGACATGACCTACTTCGCCCTTGTTCCGCCGTCGTTCAAGCAGCGCAGCCTCAAGGTCGCCATCGTCTTCAACTACGGCGCCTTCAGGTTCGAGGCTTGGCTGGCGGCGGGCAACCGTCAGGTCCAGCGGCAGTACTGGGAGCTCTTCCGGGACAGCCAGTGGCCGGCCTACCGGGTGGTCGCGCCGGCCAAGGGCGTGGACTCCATCGTGGAGAGCGACCTGGCCGAGACGTTCGACCTGAGCGATCCAGCCCCCCTCACGGCGCGCATCGAGACGGCCACGGCTGCCTTCATGGCCGACATGGAGCGCTTCCTAGCGGAGCATGCGCCGAGGGACGAGGCGGAAGCGGGCGGCTGAGGGCTGCCAACGCCGGGCCAGCAGCATGAGGGGCTTCCTCTGGCTGGCTGCGTCACCCCGCTGATGGGACGATCAGGGGGCGGGTGGCCCCGGCAAGGGAGGGGGCATGGTCGGCTCGTGGGGAGCCTCTGGCCCAGGTGGGGCCTGTCCCCGGAAGGGGGCCTGGCTCCCGGGGGAGGCCTTTCGCCCTAGCAGACGCTCGGTGCGGGTGATGCGTCGGGGGTCGAAGTGGCTGCCAGCGGTGACGAAGTAGGGCCGCAGGACCCGGACGGCGTAGGTGGCCCACCCTTCGCGGCTGATCCGGCCGAGGGCCTGGCGGTAGTAGTCGAAGAGGTGCGTCGCCCCCACCTGGAGGCCGGCGCGCATGGCGCTGGCGGCCACCAGCGACGACACGGTGAGCAGCGAGCGGCGCTGCTGGCGGGCTGTGGCCTGCAGCTGCTCGAAGAGCTTGGCCAGGTGCGCTGGCTCTGGCAGGTCGGCGGCGCTGGCCTGCAGAGCCGCCCAAGAGCGGCGCAGGTCGGCCACGTTCAGCGGCGGCACGTCCACCAGATCGGCCATCACTGCAGTGGTGCCTTCCAGCGTCTGCAGCAGCTCCTCGATCGTGGCGACCTCCGTCTCTTGGGCCAGCACGCCAGCCCGCGCCATCTCCGTCACCAGGGCCTTCAGGTAGGCGCGGCTGCCGCCGCTGAGGTCCGAGGCTGCCGCCAGTACCCACAAGGGCGACCAGCCCACGGCGACGAAGCCGGCCAGCTCGATGACGTTCCCCACGGTCTTGCGCACGAACAGCGAACTGGCCGTGCCCTCGCCTGGCGGCATCGCCCCGTCCACACCGCCTACCCACTCCACGGTGATGCGCAAGAAGCGGGCCACCAGCGCCTGGTAGAGCCTGGCGCACCGTAGCCAGGTGGGCAGCAGCACCTCGCTCAGCTCGTAGACCAGGCCGCCGAGGCCGGCGGCTGCGGCGCGCGCGGCTCGCTCGGGCAGCGAGGCGACTTAGGACAACCAGGGCCACCGCTCCCAACGGGGTTCCCGGTTAGGCATCGGGCACCGCCGCTTGCGCCGCGGCCGGCAGCAAGCCGCGCTGGCCCAAGGCGGCCTGGCCCCGCACGGTGAGGTCGCTGGTGAACTCGAACTGGTCCCCGCTGTCCAGCGGGAAAGCCTTCAGGCGGTAGTCAGTGCCCCAAGGCCGCTCCGCCACCGTGCTGAGGATCGGCTGGGCCAGATCCAGGAATCGACTGGTGAGGGCCACATCGTAGAGGGTCTGGCGGGCCAGGGCGGCATCGTGGGTAGGGTGCAGGTAGAAGTCGGTCACCGTCATCAGGGTGCGTTTGCCGTCGTTGGCGTTGTAGATGCTGTTCCAGATCTTGCTGTGGGGAATGACCACCAGGTTGTCGTCTGGGGTGGTCACCCGCAGGGCGCGCATCCCCACTAACGGCACCTCGCCGTACGTCCTTTCGATGCTCACCCTATCGCCCGGGCGATAGGGATGCTCGTAGATGCTGACGATGCCGGCCATGATGCTGCTGACGCAGTCTCTGAAGGCAAACCCTAGGGCTAGGGCAGAAGCGCCAAGGATCGCCAGAATGTTCTCCGTTGTGGGGTGGATGATCAGCGGCACGATGAGCACCAGCGCTGTCACCAGGACCGCCAGCCGCACCACCGGCACGGACGGGAGGATGTAGTGCCTGATCCGCCCCGGGACGCGGGCGGCGAGGGTGTGCAGCCCCTTCTCCGAGAGGAAGATGAGCAGCCAAGCTGCGCCAACGTTCAGGGCGACGCGGGTCAGGTTGACCTGCTCCCAGTTCCGCAGTACCGAAAGCACATCGCCGTTTGTGGGCATGGGCAGCCTCTCCTACAAGGCGTCGACCAAGAAACCCTCCCTCTCCAAGGCCTGGCGCGCCGGGGGATACCCCAGCGCTCTTACGCACCAGCGCCCCTCGGTCTGTTCCACCAGGCCGGCGGCCTCCCAGCGGTGCAGGCTGCGCAGGGCGGCCATGGGGCTGGAGGGCAGAAGACGGGAGAGCAGAGCGGGGGACAGCCCACCGTGCAGCAGCAGGGCGTGCAGCACAGACAGCGCCTCCCTCGGGGCCGGGCTGGGGAAGGTGGGCAGAGTCACCATGGTCCAGGGCTTCACCCACATGGTGCGGTGGTGGTCCATGTGGGCGGCTTCCTGGGCCCTCTCGCCCGCTTCTTCCCGGGCGGTACGCAGGCTGCTGCTGCCATACCTCCCAGGCCACGCCGGGGATGCCGCGGCTGTGGGCCGCCACGTAGGTGAGGAAGTCGGTGACAGCCGACTGGTCCTCGCCGGAGGCGTTTGCCGCCCCCTGGGCAGCCTCCGACCGTGGGGGGCAAGACATACCGACCGTTGTTGGCCTGGCGGAAAAGCCTACTCTGCCACCGGCGCGGAACGCCAGGCTGCCGAGCCAACGTTCCAGCCCTTCTTGGTGCAGGGCTTGCAGGGTCCATGGCTGCGGCAGCAATCCGTAGCCAGCGTCTGACCCAAGAAGGCCCAAGCCCAGCTATCGCACCCGATGAGGAGGCGTGGAGGCCCGCTTTCCAAACGCTGCAGCAGGCCGCGCACCAAGACGAGTCCTGCGCTGCTGCGCAGGTAGCAGCGCTCCAGGCTGGGCAGCGCCAACGGCGCCCCTTGAGGGCCGTCGAGCTGGGCCAGCCAATCGCTGCCGCCGCCAGACAACTGCTCGGCTGTGGGCAGTCCCAGCAGCCGCCACCCGCGGGACTGGGCCCAGAGGGCCAGCGCCTGCCCCAAGCCGCTGTGTGAGGCGCAGACCACCACCTGCACCGGCGACGAGCCGTCGCCGCCGGCAGCCTACGGCCCCAGGGCCTGGGCTAGGGCGGCTGCCTGCTCGCCCCAGTCCGGCTGGGAAGCAGCCAACTCCAGCAGCGCCTGGGGCATCAGCTCCAAGTCGGCCTCCTGCGGCGTGCTCTTGGAGGCTGAGTTCCTCTCTGGAATCGCGCCCTTCCTTGCGCCGACTGGGCTAGGTTGCCGCTCCCTGCCGTCGTCGGCCGCGGCGCCGCAGGAGCCCCCTGACGAGCCGCACAGTCGGCGCTGCCACCCCGTTGCTCGAAAGGAAGACAATGAGGCGATTCTTCCAATAGGGGATGAAGACCACCGGTCGCCCCCGCTGCAGCGCCGCCAGGGAAGCGGCCGCCACCTCGTCGGCGGTGTTCCACAGGAAGGCCGGGATGTGCCGACGGTCGAAATCGGCGAAGACGGGGGTGTCGTGGAAGCCGGAGAGGGTGAAGCCGGGGCAAAGGGCCTGCACCCGGATCCCCTGGCCGCCCACCTCCAGGGCCAAAGACTGAGAGAAGCGCACCACGAACATCTTGCTGGCGCTGTAGAGGACGTTGCCGGTGACGGGCAAGAAGGCGGCGATGGAGCCGGTGTTGATGATGCTGCCTTGCCCGCGAGCCAGCATGCCGGGCAGCGCGGCCCGGCACAGTCGGGCTGTGGCCGTGGCGTGGACGGCCACCATGTCGGCGGCGACGGCGGGGTCGTTTTCCGCCAGGTGGCCGCTGCTGCCGAAGCCAGCGTTGTTGATGAGCAGGTCTAGCCGCGGCAACGACCCGATGTAGGCCTCCAGGCGCGCCAGGTCGTGGGGGGCGGCCAGGTCGGCGGGGAAGGCCTCAGCCTGAACGCCGTGGCCAGCCTGCAGCTCGGCCGCCAACGTCGCCAGCACTCCTTGGCGACGGGCCACCAGCAGCAGGCGCCAACCTGCCGCGGCCAACTGGCGGGCAAAGGCTGCGCCGATCCCGCTGGAAGCGCCGGTGATCAGCGCGGTGCGTCCCTCAGCTTCGTGCATGCGAGGCTCCTTCTTCGGGGTGCGCCGTGGCCCAAGTATAGCACAGGGCCGTCCAAAGGGCAATTTGACACCCTGGGCTTCTGGGTGTATTATTGTCGACAGACGACTCGACACAGGGCCGCACCACCAGCGGCGGGCTCGGAGTAGGCAGTATGCCATGGCCAGCGCCCCCTGCACGCACTGACACATTGGCTGGGCCCGATGGGGGGCTCACGGTGCATTCATAGTCTCTCTGGGTTTCGCCGGGATGGGGGCTCTCTGCCACCGTTCCGGCGATTGTTTGCCGGTCTCGGCCCGGTCTGCACCTAAGTAAGGAGGACAACGATGGCGGTGCCCTGGAGCAAGTCGGCGGCCAGCTACTTGGCCATCAAGGACGAGGTAGACGCGGCGATCCAGCGGGTGCTGGCCAGCGGCGTCTACTCCGGGGGCGAGGAAGTGGAGGGGCTAGAGCGGGAGTTCGCTGCCTTCTGCGGCACGCGTTATGCCGTGGCTCTGGATTCCGGCAGCGCGGCGATCCTGCTGTCGCTGCTGGCCATGGGCATCGGTCCTGGTGATGAGGTGCTCTCGGTGGCCAACAGCTGCTACTCCATCCCGGCGGCCATCGCCCACAGCGGAGCCCGGACCGTGCTGCTGGATGTGGACGAGGAGAGCAGCAACATCGACCCCGCGCTGATCGGGGAGCGAATCACCCCGCGCACCCGCGCCATTGTGGCCGTTCATGGCTACGGCATCCCCTGCCTGATTGACCGCGTCATGGAGATTGCCCGCCGCCACAACCTGCAGGTGGTGGAAGACGCCGCTGTGTCCACCGGGGCCCGCTACCAGGGTCAGCGGGTGGGCTCCTTCGGCCATGTGGGGACCTTCAGCCTGGCCGGCTCCAAGATCCTCAGCGCCTTCGGCACAGCCGGGATGGTCACCACCGACTCTGCCGAGGCGGCGGCGCGGGTCAAGCAGTTGTCGTACTATGGCAAGCGCCGTCAGACCGCGGCGGACGGCATCTCGGAGGCGTACGGCGTCTCTAACATGGTCTTGGGGATGCTGGGCTACAACGCGCACATGGACCCGCTGCAGGCTGCCGTGCTGCGGGTGAAGCTACCCATGCTGGATGGCTGGTTGGAGGCGCGGCGGGAGAAGGCCCGCCTGTATGCTCAGGCACTGGCCGATCTGCCGGTCGCCCTGCCCGCGGTGCCGCCGCAAACCGAGCCGATCTACCGCGGCTACCTGGTGCGAGTGCCGCGTCGCAACCAGGTGTTGGAGCACCTGCACCGCCGCGGCATCGGGGCCATGGTGATGCACCCCCCGCCGATTCACCTGCAGCCGGCCTTCCGCTACCTGGGCTACAGCGAAGGCGATTTCCCGGTGACCGAGCGGGTCTCCCGCCAGATTCTGAGCCTGCCCATCTACCCGGAACTGACCGAAGCGCAGATCGGCGAAGTGGTGGACGCGCTGCGTGAGGCCTTGGCCGTCGCCTAGCTGCCGCGCCTGCGGAACTCGCAAGGAGGTTCACATGCCTGTCCCTTGGCTGGACCTGAGCGCCAACTACCTGAGCGCGCAGGACGAATTCGACGAGGCGATCCGCCGTGTGCTGCGGAGCGGCAACGTCTCCATGGGCCCGGATGTCTATGCGCTGGAGGACGAGTTCGCCGTTTTCTGCGGCCGCCGCCGCGCCATCTCCCTGGGGTCGGGGTCGGCGGCGATCCTGCTTACGCTGCGAGCCCTGGGCATCGGCCCGGGCGATGAGGTGATCACTGCGCCCACGAGCTGCCCCTCGGTGCCCACGGCCATCACCCACAGCGGGGCGCGCCTGGTCTTCGCCGATATCCAAGATGGCAGCGCCAACATCGACCCGGCCCAGGTGGAGGCCAGGATCACCCCGCTCACCCGGGCGGTGGTGGCGGTGCATGCCAACGGGGTTCCCTGCGACATGGCCGCGCTTGCCGAGCTGGCTCGCCAGCGCGGCCTGCTGTTGGTGGAAGACGGCTCGGTGGCCACCGGGGCGCGCTTCGCTGGCCGCCGTGTGGGCGCCTTTGGCGACGCCGCCGTCTTCAGCCTGGGGCACGGCAAGGTGCTCTCGTCTTACGGGAATGCGGCCGGCATGATGACGACCGACTCAGAGGAGGTGGCGACCGCCGTGCGCACGCTGGCCACCTATGGGGCGCAGCCGCTGCCGCCGGAACACGACATCCCGGCCGACTTCGGTCCGCTGGACCACGCTTGCGGCGTCTTGGGCTACAACAGCCACGTGGGCTCGCTGCAGGCGGCTGTGCTGCGCATCCAACTGCGCCGCCTGGATGCGGCTCTGGAGCGGCGGCGGGCCATCGCGGCGAGGTACCGCGCAGGCCTGCAAGGCCTGCCGGTGCGCACCCTGGAGATCCCCCG
>JAAYZY010000018.1 GCA_012514615.1 Chloroflexota bacterium
AGCCCTCATTATACGGGAAAACGCCGCTTGCCACAACCAGGCCCTGGAACCCAGGGACGGCCTGCCGCCAGGGCGGTTGACAGCCGCGCCCCCTTCTGCTACAATGCAGCCGTTGGGGGCAACGCAGGCCCAGGCGACCAGGCAGGTCACCGTGCGCCGCCCGTTGGCGGCCAAGGTTCTTCCAGACTGTGGCAGATCAAGCCCAGGGAGGAGAAAGGCCATGCTCCAACGACTGACCTCATCGCCCAAGCGCCTTGTTGCCCTGCAGTTCATCCCCGTGTTGCTCATCCCCCCCAGCCTGGCCAGCAAGATCCTTGTCCTGGCCGTGGTAGAGATCCTCTTCCTCTTCGCTGTCCTCACGGGCATCTACCGCCAGCGCCCATGGAGCCAGACCCTCAGCGTCTTCGTCATGGGGTTCAACATCATCACCAAGTTGATGCTCTTCTTCCCGCACATCGTCTCGTCGACTGGTCAGGTAGACTACCTCTTCGGCGCCATCATGCTCGCCTCCATGGTTCTTTCAGGGGTCTTCCTCTACCTGATGGATCGGCCGGTCATCGCCGTGCAGATCGCTCGCTCGGCCTGAGCGCCCCCCGCCCGGGGCCCGCTGGCGGGGTCTCCGCGCCCCTGCGGCATGACGAACGTCTTGCCGGGATTGCTCTGTTCTCCAAACTACGGTATAATGGCGGTTACCTAGCGGGGGGTCTATCGCCCTCCCCCGCACGCGGAGGAGACAGTGGCGGGAGCGCGGGCACTCATCACAGGCATCAACGGGTTCGTGGGCAGCCATCTCGCTGAGCATCTGCTGGCCCACACCGATTGGCAGGTCTTCGGCACCGCCTTAGGCCGTCTGGATGCGCTACAGGGGATCGCAGACCGCCTGACGCTCTTCCCGGCCGAGCTCTCGCAAGCGGCGGTGATGGAGCGCATCCTGGACGAGAGCCAGCCCGACTACGTCTTCCATCTGGCAGCACAGCCGCTCCCGGCCGCCTCCAAGGTCGACCCATGGGGCACGCTGGAGAACAACATCCGCCTGCAGCTCAACTTGTTGGAGGCCGTTGCCTCCCAAGGGCTGGGGTGCCGCGTGCTGGTGGTGGGCTCCAGCGAAGAATACGGGGCGGTGAAGCCAGCCGACCTGCCGGTGAACGAAGAGACGCCGCTGCGCCCGCTGAACGCCTACGGCTTGAGCAAGATCACCCAAGACTACATGGGGCTGCAGTACTACCTCAGCCACGGCATCCCGGTGCTGCGGGTGCGGCCCTTCAACCACTTCGGCCCGCGCCAGAGGGCTGGCTTCGTGGCCGCTGACTTCGCCCAACAGATCGCCGCCGCCGAAGCCGGCCAGCAGGAGCCGCGGGTCTCCGTGGGCAACCTGGATGTGTCCCGCGACTTCAGCGACGTGCGAGACGTAGTGCGGGCCTACCGCCTGCTCATGGTCAGCGGCCAGCCAGGCGAAGTGTACAATGTAGGCTCGGGTCAGGCCTACTCCATCCAGGAGCTGCTGGACACGCTCTTGAGCCTGAGCCCGCAGCCGATTCAGGTGTGGCAAGACCCAGCGCGCGTGCGCCCGGCCGACGTGCCTTCGGTGCGCTGCGATGCCAGCAAGCTGAAGCGCGACACCGGCTGGGAGCCGCGCATTCCATTTGCCCAGAGCCTGCAAGACGTCCTGGGCTACTGGCGAGCGCAAGTGGCCCAGGAA
>JAAYZY010000001.1 GCA_012514615.1 Chloroflexota bacterium
CCTTTCACGGCAGTGGCATCGGTTCACCCGACGGCCGGTCGCTCACTTACGTCGTCGCCTGGTGCAGCAGCGGGCTGCCCACAGCACAGCGCCCGCCAGCGCCGCAGGCGCCACCAGATGCAAGCCCAGTAGGGCCAGCGAGCCCCAACTCCGCAAGCTGCGACGCATGGCGACATGGGCGTTCATCCTGCGTCTGCGCCCAATCCCTGGGCGGTATTATACACCGCCGCACGCAGCGGGCAAGCAGAAGGCCCCACAGCTTGGGTGGGGCCTTCGGTGCAGGGGGAAGAGGCGAGCTACCTACTGCTTCTCGTAGGGCGCGCCGTCAGCGGCCGGCGGCACCGTCCGCCCGATGATGCCGGCCAGAGCGATCATGGTCAGGATGTACGGCGTCATGTTGATGAACTGGTAGGGGATGCCGACCTCCAGGATCTGCAGCTTGAAGGCCAAGGCGTCGGCGAAGCCGAAGAGGAGGGCGCCGAAAGAGGCCCCTACCGGGTTCCAGTTGCCGAAGATCATGGCCGCCAAGGCGATGAACCCCTTGCCGCTGGTCATCAGGTCGTCGAAGCTGCCCACCGTCTCCAAGGAGAACCACGCTCCGCCCAGCCCGGCGATGCAGCCGGCCAGGATGACGTTGACGTAGCGCACCTTGAACACGTTGATGCCCAAGGTATCCGCCGCGCGGGGGTGCTCACCCACGGCGCGAGTGCGCAGGCCCCAGGTGGTGCGGAAGAGCAGGAACCAGATGGCCGGTACCAGCAAGATCGCCGCGTAGACCATGGGCTGGTACTGGAAGAGGATCGTCCCCAGGATCGGCACGTTCCACAGCGGCGTGTCGCGGAAGACGTAGGGCAGCAGGCCCGGCGCGCCGAAGGGGTTGCCCAGCAGGAACGCCTTGCGGATGTAGCCGGTGATGCCCACCGCCAGGATGTTGATGGCCGTGCCGCTGACGATCTGATCCACCCGAAAGCGGATGGAAAGGACCGCGTGCAGGCCGGCCATCAACCCACCGGAGATGACCGCAAAGGCCAGGCCCAGCCATACGCTCTGCGTGAAGAGCGAAACGGTGTAGCCCAGGCAGGCTGCGGTGAGCATCATCCCCTCGATGGCGATGTTGATGACGCCGCAGCGCTCGCACATGACCCCGGCCAAGGCCCCCAGCACGATGGGGGTGGCCAGACGCACGCTGTCCTTGATCATCCCCACCAGGTCCAGCCCGCTGCCTTCAGCGGCGGCGATGAGCAGTGCCAGAACGAACGCGCCGAAACTGGCCCCCAACAGGGTGTTCTCCTGACGCTCTTCCAGGCGGCGCACCAGACTGAAGATGCCGGCCCCGGCCAGCAGCGCGCCGAAGAGCAGCAACGCCGGGCCGGTGGGCACCGGCACCCGCACCGGCGGCGGCTTGCCGATGATCCCCAGCCCCATGCTGGAGATCACGCCCGGTTCGGTGCGCAGGCCGGCCAGCAGCAGGCCAGCCCCCACTGCCAGGTAGAGGATGCCGAAGGCCCGACCGCGCGACAGCCAGCGCTGCCGCGCCCCAGAGAGCGGTCTCGTTGCTGTAGACATGGCCTACCCTCCCCACCCTCTGGTGAAGACCACCTCTGCCCCGCGGCGGGCCTTCAGGCGGTAGAGCCAACGCACGATCTCATCGGCGGCCAC
>JAAYZY010000190.1 GCA_012514615.1 Chloroflexota bacterium
ATGTGGAGAGCCGGCCTCGCTACCTTGGACTGAGTGAGAACTGCCTTAGTCTGACACCCCCGTGCACAAAGGTAACCCGGTGGCTCTTCCCACCGGTCGGGGTCGGCTATAGGGGTAACGCTTAGCGCGCAGACTGCTGACAACTTGACAACCTTTGCTCAGGATTGCGCCGAGTATAGCATAGGGCCGGAGGGCTGTCAAGTCGTCAGGCCCAGGGGGCGCGCTCGCCTCGTGGCTGGCCTGCGCGCCCACCCGGCCCCGCTGGGCCGCCGATTTGGCGCTCTGTGGTACAATGGCTGGCAGGCCGGCCTGGCAGGCCGGCCCAACCACGCCACGCGCGACACAGGAGATAGGACATGGAATACCGCAGACTGGGGAGGTCGGGGCTACAGGTCTCGGCCGTGGGCATCGGCACCAACCGGATGGGCGACCGGGTGGACCAGGAGACGACCAAGCAGATCGTTCACCGAGCGATGGAACTGGGCGTGAACTTCATCGACACGGCCAACGTCTACACCAAGGGCAAGTCGGAAGAGCTGCTAGGCAACGCCCTGCAAGGCATCCGCCACGAGTTTGTGCTGGCCACTAAGGTGGGCTGGGCCATCGGCAGCGGCCCCAACCAGGGCGGCGCTTCTCGTCAGCAGATCATGAAGCATGTGGAGATCAGCCTACGCAAGCTGCAGACCGACTACATCGACCTCTACCAGATTCACCGCTGGGACCCCAACACGCCGCTGGACGAGTCGCTGCGGGCCATGGACGACCTGGTACGCAGCGGCAAGGTGCGCTACATCGGCGCCTCGAACTTCGACGCCTGGCAGCTCTGCCGAGCCAACGACCTCACCGAGATGCTGCACCTGAACCCGCTGGTCTCCATCCAGCCGCACTACAACATGCTGCACCGGGAGCCTGAGCAGGAGCTGATCCCCTGCGCGCGGGCGTTCAACATCAGCATCCTGCCCTACTTCCCGCTGGCCGGCGGCTTCCTCACCGGCAAGTACAAGCCCGGCGTCGTGCCGGCCGATTCCCGGGGCGAGTGGATGGACAGCGTTCAGGCGCTCTTCACCGAGAAGCACTTCACCATGATGGAACGGCTGACCGCCTTCGCCCAGGAACGGGGCCGCACCACGGTGCAGTTGGCGGTGGCGTGGCTGCTGGCGCAGCCGCAAGTCGCCTCGGTGATCAACGGCGTGCGCAACATCGCGCAGCTGGAAGACAACGCCCGAGCCCACGACTGGCACCTGACTGCCGCGGAGCTCCAGGAGATCGATGGCCTCCTGAAGATGGTGCAGGCGTAACCCTGTCACCTGCTGCCTCGCTGCTTGCCCTCCCGCCCAAACGGGAGTATAATGCGCGGTCAGAGAAGCAAGCGGCGAGGCAGCGGTAGCAGAGGCAGCCAGAAGGCGGTACTCCGTTCACCGACGGGATGGCCTGAGCCTGTGCGGCAACCCGAGGCGCCTCGCTCTTGTTGCGGAGGTGTAGCGTGCCCATCTATCAATATGAATGTGAACAGTGTGGCCTGAGCTTTGAGAAGAAGCAGCACTTCAACGACGAGGCGCTGAAGCGTTGCCCTGAATGCGATGGCAAGGTACATCGGGTGTACCAGCCTGTGGGGATCATTTTCAAAGGGTCAGGGTTCTACGTCACAGACCACAAGGCGGCTTCGCCCACGGCCACACCAGGCGAGCCCAAGAACGGCAACGGCAGC
>JAAYZY010000191.1 GCA_012514615.1 Chloroflexota bacterium
ACGCAGGCCCGGCACCGCCCGAATGGCTGCGGCGATGGCCTCGATGACGGCAGGCCGCCTCCCCTCGCTGAAGTTGGGTACACACTCCACAACACGCGCCATAGCTTCTCCCTCACTGCTCGCCCAGCACCTGGGCGAGCTCGTCTTCCGACGCCACCTGCAAGCCAGAGGCCCGCAGCAGCCAAGCGGTGATCCCCTGCCCGGCGATCCGCTGGCCTTGAAAGGCGCCGTCGTAGACCCACCGGCTGCCGCAAGAAGGGCTGCCCTGCTTGAGCACCGCCGCCCGCGCCCCCAGCCGATGGGCCTGGGCCAGCGCCAGCCGCGCCCCGGCCAGGTATTCGGGGGTGACATCTCGCCCTTGGACGCTGCGCACAGCGGCCTTCCCGGCCCACACCTCCGCAGCCGTCCCGCCCTGGATCTCGGCCGGGGGGCGTGGCGTGGGCAGGCCGCCGGCGACCTCCGGGCAGATGGGCGCCAGGCGGCCATGCGCCGCCCAGGGCAGCAGGGCTGGCGTCAGGCAGTGACCGCCGTCGTAGCGGCAGGGCAACCCCAGCAAGCAGGCGCTCACCAGCACCGGCGCCCCAGCGCCGCCTGTGGCAGCGGCTCCCGCACCCTGCGTGGCTCTTTCGCGTCTGGCCATATTCGCCTCTCCCTTCCTCACCACGGGGCTGCCCCTCACCAAGGGAAGAGCAGCGGCAGCGCCAGCAGCGTAGCGGCCATGAGCACCGCCTGCAGCGAAAGGCCCACCTTCAGGTAGTCGCTGAAACGG
This sequence comes from Chloroflexota bacterium, assembly GCA_012514615.1. The sequence continues at coordinate 770 of JAAYZY010000191.1, forward strand.
TAGCCGCCCGGGCCCAGCACCAGGGTGTTGGAAGGGGTGGCGATGGGCGTGCCGAAGGAGGTGGAAGCGGCCACTGCCACCGCCATCAGGAGCCCCTGGGGGGCCACGCCCATCCCTCGCGCCACCTCCACGGCGATGGGCGCCAGCAGCACCGTGGTAGCCGTGTTGGAGATGAACTGCCCCAAGAAGGCGGTCAAGGCGAAGAGCCCGGCCATCACGGCCAAGGGGCTCAGCGCGCCCAGCATGCCCACCAGGCCGTCGGCCATGAAGGTGACGCCCCCGGTCTTCTGCAGGGCTGTGGCCGTAGGGAGCATGGCCGCCACCAGCACGAGGGTGCTCCAGTTGATGGAGCGGTAGGCTTCCTCCATGCTTACGCAGCGGGTCAGCACCATGGCCACGGCGGCTACCAGCACGGCGATGGCTGGCGCGAGCGTCTCGGTGATCATGAGCGCCAGCATCCCCAGCATCACGGCCATGGCCAGCGGGGCGCGGCGGCCGGAGGCCTCTTCTGCCGCCACCTCCCGCGGCAGGCCCACCACCACGAAGTCCTGCCGCTCGTCTTGCAGTACGCGGATCCGTTCCCAGGTTCCTTGCACCAGCAGCGTGTCGCCGAAGCGCAGGGGGCTGGCCGCCGGGTCGCCCGCCAGCGGCTTGCCCATGCGCATGATGGCCAGCACCGTCATCTGGTAGACGTCGCGGAAGCGAGTCTCCAGCAGGGTGCGGCCCACCAAGCGGGAGCGCGGCGTCAGCAGCACCTCGGCCATGCCCACCTCTTGGGGGATGATGGCGCCGGCCGACTGCTCGCTGGGCAACAGGGCCAGCACCTCTTGCTGCGCCAGCCGGGCCACGCTCTCGGGGCTGCCCTGTACGTGCAGCAGGTCGTTGGCCCGCAGCAGGGCGTCGGGGGTGGCCATGCTGGCTGGGGCGCGCCCCAGGCCGTTCTGCCACGGCCGGATGGCCAGTACGTTGACCCCGTAGCGCGCCCGCAGGTCTGCCTCTGCCAGGCAGCGCCCGACCAGCGGCGACGAGCTCAAGATGCGCAGGCGGAAGAGGTTGCCCGGCAGGCGGTAGGCCTCGGCCAGATCGACCAGCGTCACCGAGCTGGCGCTTCGGGCCCGCGCCTCCCTGGCAGAGCCATCGCCGCGATCAGGCAGCAAGTGGCGACCGACCACCACCATGAAAGCTACGCCCACCCCCAGCACCACCAGGCCGATGGGAGTGAAGTCGAAGAAGCCGAACGGCGGCAGCCCGGCCGCGACCAACTGGTTGCTGACCACCATGTTGGGCGGCGTGCCGATAAGGGTGATCACCCCGCCGATGAGCGAGGCGTAGGCCAGAGGGAGAAGCAGCTTGGAAGGGCTGACCCGGGCTTTCCTGGCCACGCTGACCACCATCGGCAGCAGGATGGCCGTGGTCCCGGTGGAGCTCATGAAGGCTGACAGCAGCGCGGCCACGCCCATGATGGCCACCAGGAGGACGGTGGTGTTCTGGCCGGCCACCTCCTCCAGCCACGTGCCCAACGCCGCGGCCACGCCGGTCTGTACCAGACCAGCGCCCACCACGAAGAGGCCAGCGATCATGATGACCACCGATTCGGAGAAGCCTGCAAGCGCTTCGGTGGGGGTGAGCAGCCCGCTCAGGGTTAGCGCCAGCAGGGCCAGTAGGGCCACCAGGTCCAGCCGCAGCCAGTCGCTGGCGAAGAGCGCCATGGCCACCCCCAAGATGGCAAAGACGAGCAGCATGTCGGGCGTCACGGGGCCAAGCCTCCTCCACAAGGGTTCACGCCGGCGGATTATAGCCGACAGCGGGCATCGGTGCAACCGCAGCGGCAGCCCGGCCAGGCCTTGACCAAGCCGCCGATCTGCCGTATACTGCCCGGTGAACGGCGCCCACGTCGTAGGGGAGGGGGCCCATGACCCTGGCAACGGACCGCTTCGCGTGGCGGCAGCACCTCGAGGCAGCGGCTTGGCTCGCGGCCTCGGTGGAGCAGTTGCTGGAGGGCGCGCCGCCAGGGCGCGCCTTGGCGCAGGAGCTGCTGGCCCGCACCAATACCCGCCTGTGCGACTGGCTAGACCACCTGGTGCTGGCCGATGACGAGGCCTTGCGGGCCCGCTTGGCCGTCCTGGGGTTCCAGCCCGAGCGGGCGCCCTGCCCGCCCACCGACGCGGTCTACGTCCACTCGGGCGCCGCCTTCCCCCGGCTGGTGCTGCGCCGGACTGCGACCGCCGCGCCCGGCGCGCCGCTGGCCCTGGCCTTAGGGGTGGGCGACCTGCACGCGTTCCTCATGGCCCAGGGCGTCCACACGCCCACGGAGGGTTCGCCCCTGGGCCCCTATCGCCAGGCGGGCCTGTGGCCGGCCGGCAGGCCGACCCTGTGGGCGGTGCAGCGTCAGGGCTACGGTGGTTTCCTGCCCAGCCACACGCCGCCAGACGCCCCAGCGCGCTTGCTGCGGGCCCGAGAGCGCTGGGCCACCCGGCAGCGCCGCTTCGCCGATCCTCGCCAGGGCCTGGAGCAGACCATCGCCCTGGCCCGAGCCATGGTGCGTGAGCTCGACGCAGATGTGGCCGCCTGGACCGTGCTGGCCGGCGAGCGAGCTTACTGGCAGGGGCGCAACCGCGCCGCCCAGGCCCAGGGAACGCGCCAAGCCGCCTTGGGCCTGGGCTGGGCCAACCACGACCACCACACCTTCCGCAGCTCTCGGGCGGCCTTCCCCCTGCTCATCGAGCTGTTCCAGACGCTGGGCTTTGCCCTGCGAGAGCGGTTCTATGCTGGGGCGGAGGCTGGCTGGGGCGCGCAGCTCATGGAGCAGCCGTCCTGCCGCCTGACCCTCTTCTTGGATGTGGACTTGACGCCCGATGAAACGGATCCGGACTTCGCGCAGGAGCCGCTGCCGCTCGGCCACAGCCTGGGGACGGTGGGGCTCTGGTGCGCCCTGCACGGCGAGTCGATCTTGGAGGCGGGCATGCACCACCTGGCCTGCCGCGTGGACTTCGAAGCGGCCGTTGCTGGGCTGGCCGATTGGGGGGTGAGCACTATGCCGCCCTTCAGCAACTGGCCGTTCTTGCGTCAGGCCTTCACCGTGGGCGAGCGTTGGGCTGTGGCTCCGGCGCGGCTGGAGCGCCTTGTCGCCGCCGGCCAGCTAGCGGCAGCCCAGGCCCAGCGCCTGGCCGTCGAGGGCGCCGTGGGCAGCCACCTGGAGCTGATCCAGCGCGCCGACGGTTACAGGGGCTTCAACCAAGCCGCGGTGAACGAGATCATCCGTCGCACGGACCCCCCCCCGGGCCTGACGCCAGGGCGCCCTGCGCTGCACCTACCCTACCCGCCGGAGGCCCCGAAGAAGCGCCTGTGAAGCGACTGTGGTCGAAGGCCCGCCAACCGTCTGCGTTCTCCACACCGCTGTGGTTCTTCGCCCTGGCTCCCCACAAGCTGGCGCTGGGGCTCACGGCCACGCTGCTGCCGCTCTTCGTGGTACAGGTGGTGGGCGGCACCGTGGCCAACGTGGGCCAGGTGAGCGCCGTCACCGCCCTGGCCAGCGTGCCGGGCTACGCCTTGTGGGGCAATCTGTCGGACCGCCTGGGCCGGCGCAGGCCGTTTCTGTTCCTGGGCTTCACGGCTTACGCGGCGGCGCGCTTCCTCTTCGGTCTGGGGCAGAACGTGCCGCAGGTGCTGTGGCTGGCCATGCTGGAAGGGCTGCTGGGCGCGGCCGTGGCCCCGGTGGCTTCGGCCTTGGTGCTGGACCATACGCCGGAAGAGCAGTGGCCGGAGGCCATCGCTCGCTACAACCAGATCGGCGGTTGGAGCCTGGTGTTGGGCTCGCTGCTGGGCACGGCCTGGCTGGCGCTGCTGACCGGCCCCTGGGGGCAAGAGGCAGCCATGCGTGGTCTCTTCTTCTTTGCGGGCGCTGTGGCCACGCTGAGCCTGCTGCTGACCACCCTCTGGCTGCGGGAGCCCCAGGCAGTGCGCTCCCGGCGGCCGTTTGACCGGCGTTTCATCGGGCGGCTGACCGTGTCTGTGGTGGAGCGCGCCCTGTTTCACCCGCACCGGCAGGTCCTCCACATCCTCCGCCCGGGGGTTCTGGGCCAGATTCGGAGCCACCTGTTCAGCGACCTGGGCCGCTACTACGCGTGTTCGTTCTTGCAGTTCTTTGCCATCAACACTGGGTTTGTCACCTTCCCCAACTTCCTCACCGACGGCCTGGGGGCCACCAGCGCACAAGCGTTCCTGGTGGGGATGGTGAAGAACACCATGGACGCCGCGTTCTACCGCCCCATGGGGCGTCGGGTGCGGCAGCAGGGCGGGTTCAAGCTGTTGGCGCAGGCCACCACCGCCCGCATCGGCATCATGGCAGCCTTTGCCTTGCTGGCCATCACCCAGCCCCGGCCCATCGGCTTGGCGCTGGCCGGCGGCATCCATGCCTTCACCGGGGCCACGTGGGCGGCCATCGCCGTCTCTGGCACCGCGGCGGCCGCCACCCTCTCGCCCAAGGGGTTGGGGGGCCGCTCGCTGGGGCTGTACAACGCCTTCCTAGGGGCTTCCGGCATCCTGGGCAGCCTGGTCAGCGGCTACCTGGCCCGCACCTACGGCTACGTGGCCAGCTTCGGCACGGCGGCAGCGCTGATGACCCTGAGCGCGGTCTGGCTCTGGCACATCCAGGCCCGTGCGCCGGCGCGGCACCCCGAGGGCTGAGCCGAGTCGGAAGGAGGGAGCATGAACGAGAACCTGGCAAGGTTGGAGGAGACGCTGGCCGGGGTGGAGCGCCTGCTGATTGTGCCCCACAACGATCCGGATCCGGATGCCATGGCCAGCGCCCTGGCGCTGCAATACCTGGCGGCCCAGCGTTGGGGCATCACGGCGACCATCGCCTACCGCGGCATCGTGGGCCGGGCCGAGAACAAGGCCCTGGTGCGCTATCTCGGCTGCCCGCTGCGCCGCCTGACCCGCGCCGCTCTCCACGGCAACGACCCCATCGCCCTGGTGGATACGCAGCCAGGCGCCGGCAACCACCCCTTGCTGCCAGACCGCCCGCCGCTCATCGTCGTGGACCACCACATCCGTCAGCAGGCGGCAGACTGCGCCCATCTCTGCGACGTACGGCCGGGGTTGGGTGCCACCTCCACCATCATGGCGGAGTACCTGCGCGCGGCTGGCCTGGAGCCGCCGCCGAGCTTGGCCACGGCGCTGTTCTACGGCATCAAGACCGACACCATGGGGCTGTACCGAGGCGCCAGCGCCGCCGACGCCGAAGCCTACTTCTCCCTGCAGCCGCTCATCGACGTGGAAGCCTTGGTGGAGATCGAACACGCGCAGGTGCCGCTGGACTACTTCCAGCGGCTGGCCGCCGCGTTGGAGTCGGCGCGCATCTACGACAGCGCCGTGATCGCCTACGTGGGCCTCATGCACCGGCCCGACCTGGCCGCGGAGATCGCCGACCTCTTGCTGCGCCTGGAGGGAACGGTCTGGGTGGTCTGCCTGGGCGCCTATCGGTACCAGATGGTGGCGACCGTGCGCACGCGCCACAGCAAGGGTGGCGCAGAGGGGTTGGCGCAGGCGGTGGTGGCCGGAGAGGGCTCGGCTGGGGGCCACGGCATGGTGGCTGGCGGGCAGATCCCCTTGGCTGGGCGGGACCCGCAGGCGTTTGCCGAGACGCTGACGCTGCGGGCCCTGGGCTACCTGCACGGCGCCAAGGCCCCCAGCGGCAGGCCGCTCTTGGGGTAGCGGCCTAGTCTCGCTGGAGGGGCATCCCCACGGCCGCGGGCGCGGTTTGGCTGGCTGGGCTCCCCAACGAGGCGGCGCGGGAGCCCCCATCCAGCAACTGCGCCAGCTCCCGGGCGATGACCATCACCGCATCCGGCCGCCCGACCTGGCAGGCGCGTTGGGTCATCTCTTCCAGGGTGGGGTTGCCCGGGCGCAGCCACTCCCGCAGAATGGAGACGAGGCTGACCGGATCGGGGCTGTAGGCCCCCACGCCGGAGGCCACCACGTAGGTGACGTTGCCCTCCTCCTGCCCCGGCACCGCCCCGTAGAGCAAGATGGGCAACCCCAGGGCCAGGGCCTCGGCGATGCTGCTGGGGCCGGCCTTGGTCACCACGATGTCGGCGGCGGCCATCCAGCGGTGCATGTCGCTGACGAAGCCGCAGATGGTGGTGGGGATCTCCCAGCGGCGCGCCGCCAAGCGCTCCCGCAGCCGCCAGTTGCGTCCGGTGATTACCACCAACTGCATGGGCAGCCGGGCCCGGCCGATCTCCCGAGCCACTTCGAACAGGTTGCCCATCCCCTCTCCGCCGCCCACCACCAGCACCACCGGCAGGTCGCCCCTGAGGCCCAGCTCTTTGCGTAACTGCAGCTTGGGCGCTTGGGGGTGGGCGAACTTCAGCGAGATGGGCATCCCCACCGCCTGCAGCCTCTCCGGCGGGACGCCGGCGGCCAGGGCCTGCTCGGCGGCCGACTCGGTGGGCACCAGGCAGCGGTCCACCCCGGGGTAGAGCCAGAACGGGGCGATGCTCACCAGGTCGGTG
>JAAYZY010000192.1 GCA_012514615.1 Chloroflexota bacterium
TGACAACTGCCGGGAAGTGCGGTATCATGGGGAAGACGCGACATAATGCCGGAACCGGCGGCAAGGGAGACGTCATGACTGCGAAGCCGTCCACGTCATCGCCCAAGAGCACAAAGACCCCCAAGACGATCTGGTCGCTGCGGAACCGCTCGGTGGCGGCGTTGGCGTTGGCGGCGACGCTGCTGCTGGCTGCCAACTTTGCCGGCGAGGCGCTGTCTATCCGCCAAGAGCAGGAACAGCTTGACCGCCTGCAGGCGGAGGTGCAGGCTCTGGAACAGCGGCGGGACAACCTGCGGGCGTTGGTGGAGGAAGCCGGCCGCCCAGAGTACGTGGAGCAGATCGCCCGGGACCAGCTCACCATGCGCTTCCCCGCCGACCAGGTCTGGGTGCCGTTCCCCCTGGGCGGCGAAGGGGCCGCATCAAACCCTCCGGCGCCGGCCATTGCCAGTGTGCTACCATCGGCCCAGCCGCGTTTGTCTTGGTGGGACGTCCTCTTCCGCTGACCCCACCGCGCTTCGCTCGTCACAGCGCCGCCCTGCTGCTTCGTGGGGGCGGCGCTGCGTCTTTCGGCGACGGCGCCCATCCTGCCGCCATGGCCGGGCTGGTCGCCTGCTGGCGAGCCGACTTGACGGATCGCGCTGGCGCAAGGTACAATGCCTGGGCGATCACATCGACATGGGAGAGACCGTTGGCCGGCATTTTGGACACCCTCAAAACCTATCCAGTCACAGCCCGGCTTCTGGCTGCGGTGGAGCGCACACGGTTGGGCAGTCGACTGCTGGCCTTGGCGCGCGGCAATGAGAAGGAACTCCGCCGTTTCGTCAAGTTCGCGCTGGTGGGCACCCTGGGGGCGGTGGTGGACTTCACGGTGCTCAACCTACTGATTCTGGGGGCGGGCTTCCCCAAGGTCTGGGCGAACACCGTCTCGTTCTCCGTCGCCGTGCTCAGCAACTTCACCTGGAATCGTCTGTGGTCGTTCCCGGAGTCTCGACAGCGACCCCTGCGCACGCAGCTGCCGCAGTTCGCCCTGGTCAACCTGGTGGGGCTGGCCATCAACCAGGTGGTCTTCCTGGGGCTGGATCACTACATCTTCGGGCCGCACTTCGGGCCCTTGGGGTACAACCTGGCCAAAGCGGTGGCCATCGTCATCGTCCTGTTCTGGAACTTCGGCATCAACCGCATCTGGACCTACCGAGGGCTGTAGCCTTGCCCAACAGACGGTTGGCCAGCCACATCGTTGTGGATTACTCAGCAGCCGTTCACCAGGGCGCCGGGATCGGCCGCTACACGCGCAGCCTGATGGCGGCGCTCTTGGCCGCCGATCCCCACAACCGCTACACCATGATCTACGCCCGGCGCAGCCAGCGGGAGGTCCCCGCGCCCTTGGCTAGCAACGCGCGCTTGCTGGAGCTGCCGCTGGGGCCACGCTGGTTGGCCCGCTGGCAGCGTTGGCGCCTGCCGCTGCCGCTGAGGGCGCTGGTTGGCCCCTGGGACCTGTTCCACTCCCCGGATTTTGTGCTGCCTCGCCTGGGGCGCGGTCGCACGCTGGTGACGGTGCACGACCTCTCGTTTCTGCAAACGCCCCAGTTCGCGGAGCCGCGGCTGCGCGCCTACCTGGCGAAGGCGGTGCCTGCTGCTGTGCAGCAAGCCGACTTGGTGCTGGCGGATTCGGCCCAGACCAAGGCCGACCTGGAGGCTCTGCTGGGCGTTCCGCCTGCCAAGGTCCGGGTGTTGCACGCTGCTTGCCCCAGCGGCCTGGCGCGGGTGACCGACCCGAAGACGCTGAGCGAAGCGCGGCAGCGCCTGGGGCTCCCCCCGGCCTACATCCTCTCCCTGGGGACCCTGGAACCGCGCAAGAACTTCGAGGGGCTGATCCACGCCTACGCCGAGCTCCTCAGGGCTGAACCCGCCAGGCCGCAGCACCTGGTGTTGGTGGGACGCCCCGGCTGGCTCTACCAGGGGATCTTCCGGGCGGTGGAGGAGACGGGATTGCCGGACCGCGTCCACATCCTCAGCGACGTGACCGACGCGGACCTGCCGGCCGTCTACAGCTTGGCCGACCTCTTCGCCTTCCCCTCCTGGTACGAGGGCTTCGGTCTGCCGCCGCTGGAGGCGATGGCCTGCGGCGTGCCGGTGGTGGCCTCGAACCGCGGCTCGCTGGGGGAGGTGCTGGGGGGGGGCGCCGAAGTGGTGACCCCTGAGGATCCGGCAGGCATCGCCGAGAGCATGGCCCGGCTGCTGGATGACCCGGCGCGACGGGCAGCGCTGGTGGAGGCGGGGCTGCAGCAGGCGGCACAGTTTAGTTGGGAGCGGTCGGCCGGCGAGCTGCTGAAGCTCTACAGGGGCCTTTGTGACGGGAGGCTGGGCGATGCCTGACTCCCCCATCTTCCGCCGCATCGGTGGGAGCACGGCTGGACCGGCCCTGTTGGGCGGCTTGGCCCTGGTGGGCTTGGCCGGTTACGTGGCCGCCTGGATGCCGCACGTCTCGCCGGCCCTGCGCGTGGCTGGGCTGGACCTGGGCGAGGTGGTCAAGTTCCTACCGCAGGTCCGCAGCGGTGAGATCCGTCTGGTGCGGGAGCTGTTCTACCTGCCCCCGCTGGCCTGCGCGCTGGCGCTGCTGTTGGCCGGGTGGTGGTGGTCGGGGCGTGGGCGTTGGCTGGCGCGTCTGGCGGCAGTGGGGGGAGCGGTCTTGGCGGCCCTGTTGATGCTGCCGCCGGTGTGGACCCCCACCACCCTTCTGCGCGGCGAGTTCCGTTGGCAGGGGCTGGCGATGGTGGTCTGCGCCGCGTTGGCGCTGGCCTCGCCGGCCCTGCACCGGCCCAGAGTGCGGCGGGGCTTTGCCGGCTTGGTGGCCATCGTCTGCTTGCTGGCGGCGACGGTGCCCGCGGCCCAGTATTGGCGGATTCGGCCAGCCTTGGAACAGGTCTACCGGGCCGTCGCCCTCCCGGTGGGGTGGGGCGTCTGGTGCACGGCGGCCGCCTTCTTGGCGGCGGCTGTGGTCGCGCTGGCGGCGTGTGGCCGCGCCCAAGCCGACAGCAGTCCAAGGGGATCATCTGGTTTCCCGCTTTCCAACGACGGAAACCTGATCGATAGGCAACAGTGATCGACGCAGATCACAAGGGGATTCCAGTCTCAGGCAACGGAGGATAGACATGACCCAGCTAGCAGAGTGTATGGGACGCCTTGGCACCGAGACCGCTTTCGAGGTGCTGCAGCGCGCCCGCCAGATGGAAGCCAAGGGGCGCAGCATGATCCATCTGGAGATCGGCGAACCAGACTTCGACACCCCGGCGCACATTGTGGAAGCGGCCGTGGCGGCCTTGCGCCGTGGCGAGACGCACTATACCCCGGCGGCGGGCATTCCGCCCCTGCGCCAAGCCATCGCCAAGTACATCTCGGACACACGGGGCATCGCCGTGGACGAGGATCAGGTGGTGGTGGTGCCGGGCGGCAAGCCGATCATCTTCTACACCATCATGGGGTTGTGCCAAGCCGGCGATGAAGTGATCTACCCTAACCCGGGCTTCCCCATATACGAGTCGATGATCAACTTCGTGGGGGCCACCCCTGTGCCGATCCCGCTGCGCATGGAAAAGGGGTTCAGCTTCGACCTGGACGAGTTCCGCTCGCTGTTGAGCCCCCGCACCAAGCTGGTGATCCTGAACTCGCCCCAGAACCCCACCGGGGGCATCCTCTCGGCAGACGAACTCAGAGCCCTCGCGGCCATGGTGCAGGAGACCGACGCGGTGGTGCTGTCCGACGAGATCTACAGCCGCATCCTCTACGAGGGCGAGTTCGCCAGCATTGCGTCGGTGCCGGGCATGGCGAGCCGCACGATCATCTTGGATGGTTTCTCCAAGACTTACGCCATGACCGGCTGGCGGCTGGGCTACGGCGTGATGCCCCGTGAGCTGGCTCCGCACATGACTCGCCTCATGGTCAACTCCAATTCGTGCAGCGCAGCGTTCACGCAGCATGCAGCGGTGGCGGCCCTGGAGGGCGACCAGTCGGCGGCAGAGGAGATGGTGAAGGCGTTTGCCCAGCGGCGTGACGTGGTGGTGCGGGGCCTGGCCGACATCCCCGGCTTCCGCTGCGCCTGCCCCAAGGGCGCGTTCTACGCCTTCCCCAACATCGCTGAGACCGGCCTCAGCGCCCGCGAGATGCAGGACTACCTGCTGGAGAAGGCTGGAGTGGCCACGCTGGCCGGCACCTCGTTCGGGAAGTACGGCGAGGGGTTCATCCGCCTCTCCTACGCCAACTCGGTGGAGAACCTGCAGGAAGCGCTGCGGCGCATCCGCACGGCGGTGGAGGCGCTGCCGGGCCGGGCGTAGCGGGGCCTCGCCTGGCGCTCCCTCGCCGTTGGGTCGGTGGGGGCCCGCTGAACGAGAGCAAGGGGCTGCCTTCACGAAGGCAGCCCTTTAGCGCGCCTTGGCCGGCCCTGCCGGCCGAGACGGGGTTACTTGCCCTTGCGCAGAACAGCCAGGAACGGCAGGTGTCGCCACAGTTCGTCGACGTCCAGGCCGTAGCCGAAGACGTAGCGGTCGGGGATCTCAAAGCCGATGTAGTCTACGGGCACCTCGGCTTCGCGGCGCTCGGGCTTGCTGAGGAAGCAGGCCACCTTGAGTGATGCCGGGTTGCGCCCACCCAGCATGCGGGTGATGTAGCGCAGGGTGTGGCCGGTGTCGATGATGTCTTCCACGATGAGGACGTGCTTGTTCTCGATGTTGGTCTTGAGGTCCATCATGATGCGCACCACGCCGGTGGAGGTTCGGGCCCCCACGCCGTAGCTGGAGACGGCCATGAAGTCGATGGCTGTGGGGATGGTGATGTGGCGCATCAGGTCCGACAGGAAGACGACAGCCCCGCGCAGGATGCACACTAGCAAGAGCCGGTCTGCGTCTCGGTAGTCTGCGGAGATCTGGGCCCCCAGCTCGGCCACCCGCTGCTGGATCTGCTGTTCGGTGAGCAGCACCTCTTCGATGTACTCATCGTAGACGGCCATGTCTGCTCTCTACCTCCTTGTTCTTGCTGCGTATCTCCCGGCGTTGGCGGCGGCTAGCGCTCCCAAAGCGCGCCCTGGATGGCGCTTAGGCGTCGGCGGGCCAGCTCGGCATACGCCTCCGACAACTCATAGCCCATGAACCGGCGACCGGTCTGGGCTGCGGCCAGGGCCGTGGTGCCGCTGCCCAGGAAAGGGTCCAGCACCGTGTCGCCGCGGCTGGTGTAGAGGAAGATCAGGCGGCGGGGCAGCTCTTCGGGGAAGGGGGCCGGGTGCCCCAGCCGCTTGGCGTTCTCGGTGGGGAACTGCCAGATGCTGCGGGTCCAGTCCACGAACTCCTGGTTGCTGATGCCGCTGCCGTTGTTGGCCTCGTCCCCGTTGGCGTCTCGCTGGGGAGGCAGCCGCCAGTCGCCCTTGCAGAAGACCATGATGTACTCATGGACGTCCCGCAGGACCGGGTTGGTGGGCCGGGCGAAGGAGCCCCAGGCGGTAGAGACGCCGGCGCTGGCTCCCTTGTCCCAGATGATCTCGCCGCGCATCAGGAAACCCAGCTCCAGCATGTGCACGGTGATGAGGGAGCTGAGGGGGATGTAGGGCGTGCGGTTGGTGTTGGCCACGTTGACGGCGATTCGCCCACCAGGGCAGAGCACCCGATAGCACTCCCGCCAGACCTCGTCCAAGAACGCCAGGTACTGCTCCAAGGGGAGGTCGTCGCCGTAGTCGCTGTAGCCCTTGGCCACGTTGTAGGGAGGTGAGGTGACCACCAACTGCACCGAGCCATCTGGGATGTCGGCCATGCAGCGGCTGTCGCCGCAGTAGATGCTGCCTTCGGGGAACTCAGCCCATAGCCTGGTACGTTGCACGTCCATCACCTGCCTTGGATTGTAGCCCAACTGGCCCCACCCGACAAACCTACAGCACCCGGCAGACCAGCCCTTTCAGGTAGTCCGACTCTGGGAAGGCCAGCAGCACCGGGTGGTCGGAGGCCTGGGTCAGCCGTTCCAGAATCTGCGCGTCCCGCTGGGCGTCGACGCTCGCCCCGAAGACCACCTTCTGGAAGAGATCGGCGCTGATGGCCCCGGAGCAGGAGAAGGTGAACAGGATGCCGCCCGGCCGCAAGAGCTGGAAGGCCAGCAGGTTGATGTCTTTGTAGCCGCGGGCGGCGGCCTGCACATCGGCGGATCGGTGGGCGAACTTGGGCGGGTCCAGGATGATCAGGTCGAACGTGCGCCCTGCTTGGCGGTAGCCCCGCAGCACCTGGAACATGTCGCCGGCCAGGTACTCGGCCTGGTCTTCGCCCCAGCCGTTCAGGGAGAAGTTGCGCTCGGCCAGCTCCAGTGAAGCCACCGACTCGTCCACGTTGACCACATGCCTGGCCCCCCCCTGCAGCGCGGCCAGGCCGAAGCCGCCGCTGAAGGCAAAGCCGTTGAGCACCTGTGCGCCGGCGGCGTAACGCAGCACCCGGGAACGGTTCTCCCGCTGGTCCAGGTAGAAGCCGGTCTTCTGGCCGCGTTTCAGATCCACCAGGAAGTGGAGATCGCCTTCGTGAATGAAGACGGCGTCCGGCGGTTCGTCGCCCCAGAGGAGCCCGGTGCGAACCCCTAGCCCCTCCTTGCTGCGTACGTCCACGTCGCTGCGCTCGAAGATGCCTCGCGGCTGCAGGAGGTCCGCCAAGCCGCGCACCAGAAGCTCTCGCCGTCGTTCCACGCCCAGGGTGAGGAACTGCACCGCCAGGTAGTCGGCGTAGCGATCTACGATGAGGCCCGGCAGAAGGTCGGATTCCGCGTGGACCAACCGGCCCGCCGCTTCCGGCCCCAGGGGGCCCCGCCGAGCCACCGCTGCCTGCAGCCGGCGCAGCCAGAAGCCGTCGTCCACCTGTTCCGCGGGGTCCCACGTGAGCAGGCGAACGACGATCTGCGAGCGGCGGTTGAGGTAACCGCGGGCCAAGAACTGGCCCCGGGCATCGGCGACCACCACAACGTCGCCGTCTTGCAGCGGCCCATGTGAGGGCGGCTCCATGCGGGCCACCGCCCCAGAGAAGACCCACGGGTGGCGCTGCCGCACCGGCTTGTCCCGCCCGGGCTTCAGCACCACCCGACCTTGGTCATGGCCTGGCTGTGTCATGGTTCACCACCTGTAAGAGCATCACGCGGCGGGTCTGGGGGGTGAGGGCCAGGCGTTCATCTACCCGCCAACCGACCACCCAAGCCACCCTGTCGCCGCTGCACACCAGCGGCCAGCGGGAGCGCTGGGCCCGCGGCAGCTTCACGTTGATCAGGTACTCCCGCAGCAGGACCGAATGGCCGCCCATCCCCTGCGGGCAGAAGCGGTCGCCAGCCCGACGGGCTCGCGCCGTCAGGGGCAGGCGCAGTCGCTCCAGGTCCAGCAGGGCCGTCCAGCGGTCGCCGCGGTGGCGCTGGAGCAGGTCCATGGGGGCCTCCGTGCTCAGGGGGCACGCCCGCAGCGTCCAACCGCTGCCGGCCAGGGTCACTTCGCCCTCCAGCGGCAGCTCCTGCTCGCCCACGAACCCGGGGGGCCCGGGCTGCGCCCGGCCGATGCGGAACGAGTCGTAGCCGATGGCCAAGGCCAAGCCCCGGGCCAGGGGCACGACCGTGCCGGTGGGCTTGCCTGCCAGGGCTTCCACGGCCCGCTGGATGTGGGCCCAGTGGAAGTGGCGTAGGTCGCCCTGAAGGCGTTGGATGGCCAGGCGCAGCGTCTCCCGCTGCAGGCTGGGGGGCAAGGCCCGCCAGCGGCTCAGGTGGAAGGCGACCTCCTCGGAGCCTTCGCCGCGGACCACGTCTGGCCAGACGGCCAGAGCCTGGCCCTGCAGGTAGGCGTAGTCGTCGGCGAAGACCGCTGCGGAGCGACAGAGGGCTTCCCGCAGGCGTGGGTTGTAGCCTTCCAGGCAAGGCAGCAGTTCGTGACGCAGGCGGTTGCGGTGGTAGTCCCTTTCCAGGTTGGTGCGATCCAGGCGCGGTTGAAGGTCCCAAGCGCGGCAGTACGCCTCCACGGCGGCGCGGGGCACGCCCAGCAGCGGCCGCACCAGGCGCAGAGGCCCCGGCGTCGGCCAGCGCCGGGCCCACGCGCCCGGCCGGCGGCAGCCGGGCATCTCGGCGTCCGGCCGCATCCCCCGCAGCCCGGCCAGGCCCGCCCCTCGCAGCCAGTGCATGAGCACGGTCTCGGCCTGGTCGTCGGCGTTGTGGGCCACCGCCACGACAGCGCCGCCCAGGCTGGCGGCCAACCCACCCAGGAAGGCGTAGCGGGCCTCGCGGGCGGCTTCTTCCAGGGAGAGCCGCTCCTGCTTGGCCCAGGCCGCCACGTCGAGCTGCTCGACGGTGACGGGCAGGCCCCACTGTCGGCACGTCTGCTGGACGAAGGCGGCGTCGGCCAGCGACTCCTCGCCCCGCAGGCCGTGCTCCAGGTGGCCGACGTGCAGGCGGAAGCCGCCCTCAGGCTCCAGGCGTCGGAGGATGTGCAGCAGGCTGAGCGAATCGGCCCCGCCGGATACCCCCACCACCAGCGGCTGGCCAGCCGGGGGCAACAGGCCATGGGCGAGAGCGTCCCGGCGCACCGACTCCCAAACCTTGTCTCCTTCACCTGTCATCTGACCCTTCCCTCTGCACGGGGAGGCGCTTGCCCCTACGCCATGCGCGTGGCCGGCGCCGTTGACGCGGCAGCACCGCGGTGCTATAATCCGGCTATCGCAGTGGACGCCAACTGAGCAGATTGCCCTTAGGGAGGGAGCGGTCATGGAGCAGACGAAATCCCCCGTCCTTGGGCCGACGTTCCAGGAGATGCTACATCCTGAGACGATCCACTCAGCCACCCGAGCCCAGGCGTTGGCTGCCAGCA